>JAYEMC010000351.1:0-2147 GCA_034717935.1 Pseudomonadota bacterium
CTGAGAGCGTGCCGTTTGATTTTCTTATTTTGATGGTCGCCATATTGGTGCCGACAATAACTCCGGAAGCAATGACCGGGGTAACATGGGAATGGTGGAGGTCAGAATAATTGCTGTCTTTTTTGCCTTCGAGGTGGTAATTGAAGAATTCTGGGGTCGGAACAGATGGCTGAAGGTCGTTTTGATTGCAATGCTGCTTATCATCGGCCTGAAGTGGTTTAATCTTAACTCTCTATTTGTTAGTCTGATGGTTTCGTAAAATTTTTGCAAGAGCGCCAAGCTTATGTCTAATGATGCTAGTGAGTGGTTGATCTATATTGTTGGTTCACGGAATATGCAATGTGAATTGCTGGCGATCTTTCTCGAAAAGGAGACTGGTCTGCCCTGTCGTGTTGGTGAAGGGAGTGATTTGCTTCCCCGAAAGCTGGTTGCCAATCGGCGTAGTATTATTTTTAGCGATTGCCAAGGTCGTACGGCCAAAGGTATTATTCGTCGATTGAAAGAAAATGAGTGTTATGAAAGCGATGATGCCCATGTCGTCCTATTTAATGTCAGTAGTGGATTAAATATTGAAGAAGAGCTTTTGAGTCTGGGGGTCTGGGGAGTTTTTTATGAAGAGGATCCACCTGATAATCTGGTTCGAGGGGTTGAGGCCATCAAAAATGGTGAAATCTGGCTCTCTCGTCAGGTGATGAGTTCTTGTCTTGTCAATATGCGGCGTCGTGAGGGAGATCTTCGGCAGGAAAGATTTGTGTTGAGTATCCGTGAGCGCGAGGTCTTGTTGTTGGTTGCAGATGGCCTTAGTAACGATGAAATCGCAGACAAGCTTTGTCTCAGTGTTCATACTGCCCGCTCTCATGTTTATCGAATTTTCAAGAAGATCGAGGTTTCCAATCGTCAACAAGCTGCACAATGGGCGATTCGGCATCTGTAAATGCATATTTTTTATTCTAACATAGAAAACCTTGTCCTAAGGGCAGGGTCAGAGATCATAGGCTTTGCCATATGATCGACTCTAATGTTACCCTTTGTTGGCGTTGTCCCCACAACAACCAGACAAAGGAGTAACAATGAGTCGGTTCTTTATTTAACCTGATTGTAGGCCCACTCAAGCCAGGGCATTAATGCTTCAAGATCACTCTTTTCTACGGTGGCGCCGCACCAGATACGCAGACCTGAAGGCGCATCGCGGTAAGCGCCGATATCCAGAGCTACATTCCCATCGGCAAGTAGTTTGATCAGCTCTTTTACCTTGTCGGCTTCGAGATTAAGAATCAAGCAGACACTGGTATTTGAACGCTCCTTTTCTTCTCCGGCCAGGAAGTTGATCCATTCGTTGGCGGCAACAAAATTACTGATTACAGCCAGGTTATTCTCACTTTTTTTGATGGAAGCTTCCAGGCCGCCAATCTCCTTGACCCAGTTCAGGGCATCAAGATAGTCGGCCACGGCAAGCATGGAAGGGGTGTTAATGGTTGCACCGGTAAAAATGCCCTCAATCAGCTTGTTACCTTTGGTCATCCGGAAAATTTTGGGCATCGGCCAGCTTGGGGTATAGGATTCAAGGCGGGCGACTGCACGTGGGCTTAAGATAAGCACCCCATGGCCGCCTTCACCGCCAAGGACTTTCTGCCAGCTGAATGTGGTTACATCCAGTTTTTCCCAGGACAGCGGCATGGCGAATGCCGCTGAGGTTGCATCGCAGAAGGTCAGACCTTCACGACTGTCGCTGATCCAGTCACCATTGGGAACCTTTACGCCGGAGGTAGTGCCGTTCCAGGTAAAGACGATGTCCTTTTTTTGGTCGGCCTGGCTCAAATCCGGCAGCTGACCATAAGTCGCAGTATGGGCGGTGACGTCAAGTTTCAGTTGATTTTTTATGTCGGAGAGCCAGCCGCTACCGAATGATTCCCAAGCGAAAACATCAACGGCCCGCTCACCCAGCATGGACCACATCGCCATCTCCATGGCTCCGGTATCGGAAGCCGGCACGATACCCACCCTATAATCGGTGGGAATCTTAAGGATGGCTTTGGTTTGCTCGATGGCGTCACGCAAAGCTTTTTTGCCCACAGCGCTACGATGGGAGCGGCCGAGAGTATCTATCTGGAGTTTGCTGACATCGTAACCCGGACGTGTTGCGCATG
>JAYEMC010000352.1:0-10868 GCA_034717935.1 Pseudomonadota bacterium
TATTTCACCTCCCGCCAGCTCGTAGCCCTGACCACGTTTTCCGATCTTGTCCTTGAGGCTCGCGACCGGATCATTGCCGACGCCAAAAAGAGCGGCTGGACTGATGACGGTATCGGTCTCAACGACGGCGGCACCGGCGCCACCGCGTATGGCGATGCGGTGGCGGTCTATCTGGCATTTGCAATTAACAAGATGGCAGATAGAGGTTCCACTATCTGCTCGTGGGATTCTTCTCGTAGCAGCACCAGGAATACATTTGGACGCCAAGCAATACCCATGACCTGGGATTTTGCTGAAAGTAATCCTTTTTCAGATTCAACTGGAAATTTTAACGGAGGAATTAAATGGGCGGTTGATGTCCTTGGTAAATTATCGAGCAATATTTCTGATGGATTGGCCTACCAACAAGACGCTGCCCAACCGACACATAGTAACAATTTAATTATCTCCTCAGACCCACCCTACTACGACAACATTGGCTATGCCGACCTTTCCGACTTCTTCTATGTCTGGCTGCGGCGTTCACTGAGAACCATCTTCCCGGATATTTTCGCTACGATGCTGGTTCCCAAAGCACCGGAACTGGTGGCAACTCCATATCGACACGGTTCAAAGACCAAGGCTGAAACCTTTTTTATGGATGGCATGACCAAGGCCATTCACAATATGGCAATTAACAGTCATCCTGCCTTACCGGTCACGATCTACTACGCCTTCAAACAGTCTGAAACCAAATCATCCGGTACATCTTCTACCGGATGGGAGACCTTCCTTGAAGCGGTCAAAAAATCCGGTTTCGCGATCACCGGAACCTGGCCGATGCGAACCGAATTAAGTAACCGCATGGTCGGTTCCGGCACCAATGCTCTCGCCTCTTCCATCGTTCTCGTCTGCCGCAAACGCCCGGCTGAGGTTCAATCCATATCCAGAAAACAGTTTCTCCGCGAACTTGACGAGACCCTGCCCGAGGCTTTGGAGGAGATGATCGGCGGCAGTGTCGGAATCTCGCCGATTGCCCCGGTCGATCTCGCCCAGGCCGCAATCGGCCCGGGGATGGCGGTCTTTTCCCAATACGAATCAGTTCTCGAAGCCGACGGCGCTCCGATGTCGGTTCATAACGCTTTAATCCTGATAAACAAAGCGATTGACGAATATTTCAGCCATGCCGAGTCGGATATGGATGCCGATACCCGCTTCTGCGTCGACTGGTTTCTCCAATACGGTTTCGCCGCCGGTCTTTTCGGCGAGGCCGATGTCCTCGCCCGGGCCAAGGGCACCACGGTTGACGGAGTTGAGATGGCCGGGGTCATTGAATCCGGCACCGGCAAGGTCCGCCTTTTAAAAATGAGCGAATATCCGGCCGAATGGGATCCGGCAACCGACAAACGCCTGCCGATCTGGGAGGCCTGCCACCACCTCTGCCGGGCCCTGAAAACCAGCGAAAGCGAAACCGGAAAACTCCTGGCCGGAATGAAAGACAAAGGCGAAGCCGTCCGCCAACTCGCCTACCGCCTCTACACCCAATGCGAACGTAAAGGCTGGGCCGAAGAGGCCCGAACCTACAACGAACTAATCACTGCCTGGCCCGCAATCATGGACGAATCCCGCAAGAGCGATATCCAAAAAGGCCAGAGGAAACTCATAATGACCGGCAGTTTAGTTTGATGAAAATACTGAGTTAACCTTAATGCAAATCTTTTCGAGCATTCCGATAACTCTGTGAAAAATAAAAATGAGGCATGAATCATAATGGATAATGGCAATAAAATTATGGAAGCATGTGTTTTTGATGGTGAAACTGATCTCAACCCAGACACCCCTATTTACCAATATATGGCGATTGAAAAATTTTTATATTTTTTAAAATACAGACAGATAACATTTTCAAAATTATCATCATGGCCGGATGCGCGTGAAGGCGCAAGGTTTGAATTTATCAGGGAAATTCATGATGATGAAAAATATTCACAGAAAACAATAAATCATTTTCTCGGCTCTTCTTGGACGTTACAAATAGAAAACCAATGCAAATACAGCAGTAAGGATGAGCGTCAAAAGGCCGAAGAAGAAATACAGAAACATGGTTCTGCTTCTATGTGGGAAACATATTGTAGACAAGGTGGAGTACGTATAAAAACAACCATCAAAAAGTTGGAGAATCTTGTATCTGGTCAACATAATAATTATCAGTTTTATAGAGGTGTTGCACACTATGCACCTGAAAACTATTGGAGCAAAACACTGAGTACATCTGGATTGATATCCAAACTGTTTATTAAACGAGTCCCATTTAGACACGAATCGGAGTACAGGTTTATTTTGGATTCAGAAAATGAAATTCAAGTAGACCATATATTTTTCGACATTAACAACCTTTACGATTTTGTGGATGAATTTTTGATTGCTCCTGCGACGAGTAAAGATATATGGATATCTAGAATGCTATATCATTATGCCGTGAGCATCACAAATTCACCAGAGATTAATGGCACAAATCAAAAAACCGATATGAAGTATTGCAGAATATCACAACTTTATGGGAATATTAGTCATGAAATTTAAATGGTCAGGCGACCAGACAACTAGGGTCAAATCTTTAACCTTGACAATTTAAAAACTCGGCTAAAATTGCCGGACAAATAAATTGAGCAGACACGGAGGAGGACGTCTATGACAAAAAATGAAATTGTAAGTTATTGGATCGACTCATCGGAAACGGATTTTCAAGCAATGGATAATCTGTTTAAAAACAAGCATTATATCTGGTCATTGTTTATCGGGCATTTGGTAATCGAAAAATTATTGAAAGCTTTTTATGTGAAAAACAATTGCGAGGAAGTTCCCCGAACTCATGATCTGCTAAAACTTGCCGATAAGGCGAAACTGGATTTACACGAAGAACAAAAAGACTTTTTGGATGAAGTAACAACATTCAATATCAAAGCCAGATATCCCGACTACAAAAACAGGTTTCAGAAAAAAGCAACCTCACGGTTTACGGGTGACTACATTAAAAAGATAAAGGAGTTTAGACTTTGGATATTAAACCGGCTAAACAACTAGCGTATAAAAAGATTTTCGAATACATAGAAAAACTTAAATCAAATAAAGTGGAAATTTGGAGAGTTTATCTGTATGGTTCTTATGCAAACAATACATTCAACGAAGACAGTGATATAGATTTGGCTATTTTTTGGGATAAGGACGATCTGGATGGATTTGAAGAGGATGTTCGGCTTATGAAATTAAGAAGAAATATCGACTTGCGAATCGAACCCCACTCTTTCGCCAAATCAGATTTTGATAAAACCAACCCATTTATCAAAACTATCATAGAGAATGGAGATAGAATAATATGAGGATACCAACATGAATTTAAAACCCTGGCGTGAAATTGTCTCGCCTCATAAAAACGTTCTCGAAGGCACTTTCCAGGAATCTGAATTTGCGGCTGATCTCTACAAGGTTGCCAACGGCACAGCCGAACCAGAATATCAGGATCCGAAACTCTTTTTCGAGCGTACTTATATTACCGAAGGCATGAAACTGATGCTGGAGAGCGTCGCCAAACGTATTTCCGGTAACGGTGGTGATCCGGTAGTCCAGTTGCAGACCGCATTCGGCGGCGGCAAAACCCACGCCATGCTTGCGGTTTATCATATATCTAAGGGGGAAGAAGATGCCGTATCATTACCCGGAGTCTATTCGATCCTTTCGGGAATGGGCATCACCGATCTCCCCTCAGCCCATATTGCAGTTCTAGACGGCAACAGCCTGAGTCCTTCTCAGCCGAGAAAGCGCGGGTCAATAAGCATTAATACCCTATGGGGCGAGATGGCCTGGCAAATCGGCGGAGAAGAAGGCTACCACATGGTTGAAGCGGCTGATCGTGACGGAACCAGCCCCGGAAAAGAGATTCTTGCCGATCTTTTCGGTCGTTTTTCTCCCACTATCATTCTGATGGATGAGGTTGTCGCCTATATCCGTCAGTTTGCCGGAGAAGCCAGATATCCCGGCGGTACTTTCGACTCAAACCTAACTTTTCTCCAGACTCTTACCGAAGCGGTCGGTCATGTTAACAATGCAATGTTGATCGCCTCTCTGCCGGAATCCGACCTGGAGGTGGGCGGAGAACGCGGCAAACAAGCTTTAAGCCAGATTCAACATCTGTTTCATAGAGTAGAAGCCATCTGGAAACCGGTCTCATCGGAAGAAGGGTTCGAGATTGTCAGGCGCAGGATATTCTCTCAGGCAATAGACTCTGAAAACAGAAAAGCCGTATGCCGCGCCTACGCTGATATGTATATCAAAGACGACAACTACCCTTCTATGACCAGAGAATCGGGATATTTCGAGCGTTTGCTGACCTCCTACCCAATTCACCCGGAGGTTTTTGACCGCTTGTATGAAGATTGGGCAACCATGGCTAATTTCCAACGAACCCGTGGAGTGCTAAGACTTATGGCGATGGTGGTTCATCGCCTATGGGTCGACGGCAATCAGGATCTAATGATTATGCCCAGCTCACTCCCCCTCTACGACAACACGGTAAAAAGTGAGCTGCTGCGCTATCTACCAACCGGCTGGGATCCGGTCATGGAGAGGGATATCGATGGCGACAAAGCCATGACCACTGAGACCGACCAACAGGATACCAGATTCGGGGTTGTGCAAGCGGCCCGGCGCGTAGCCCGCTCCATATTCCTGGGGAGCGCTCCTACCGGCATAAGTCAACGCATACGCGGCCTGGATCCCGGCCATATACGCTTGGGGTGTACTCAACCGGAACAATCATCCGGCATCTTTGACGATGTTTTACGACGGTTAATCGAAAAACTTTATTACCTTTATGCCGGAAAAGAGCGCTACTGGTTCGACACTCAGACCAATTTGCGACGTGAAGCTGAAGACCGAATGAACCGTTTCTCTTACGCATCCGACCAGGCCCCGGAAATCAGCCGGCGGCTTAAATCGATGCTGAAGGGAGATCCTTTTACCGGCATCCATATATTTACCTCACACGGCGATATTCCCGATGATAACAATATCAGGCTGGTTGTGCTGCCGCCACAAGCTTCACACCTATGGAAAAAGAAAGAGACCAAAGCGATTCAAGCCGCAGAAATAATCCTGCGCAACCGCGGCCAACAACCTCGTCTCAACCAAAACCGGCTGATCTTTCTCTGCGCCGATCAGGATACAAAAAGTGCCGTATATGACCAATCAAAAAGATATATGGCCTGGAAATCCATAATCGACGATAAAGATTCATTAAACCTGGATCAGCATCGTTTAAAAGAGGCCCGGCAAAATATTGAAGATTATAACAACCGCTTAAATGGCGCCCTGCGCGAGGCGTACAAATGGCTATTGGCACCTTACCAAAAAGCGGCTGGTAAAGGAGTTGTTAACAGCCTTGAATGGGAAACCGAAAAGATATCGCCTACAGGCGACAATATGGTGCCAACGATTACCCAGACATTGGCCGACAATGAAATGCTGATAAACAACTGGTCCCCATTTCACCTGAAAAATGAGCTGGAAAAATGGTATTTCAAAGATGACCGCAAAAACTATGGACTCTTAAACTTGTGGAATGACTTCTGCCGCTATCCTTACCTACCCAGACTAATTGACAGTACGGTTTTGCAGGCGACCGTTACTGCTGGGATCCAGAGTAATGATTTTTTCGGCTATGCGACCGGGGTCGAAGAAGATCGTTATATGGGGCTCGTCTTTGACGCGAAAGGCTCAGTGTTTTTAGATAATAGCAGTGTGATAGTCAATAAAGAAGCAGCAATTAAACAACAGGAAAATGAAAAGAAGAGTGAAACTGGGACTGAAGATCCCGGTGCTGGTAATGCTAATGGAGTTGATTACAATGAGATAGGCGACACAGGACGTAAACCCGGCGGCATCGGAGAAACACAACCAACAGAGTCTTCTGTAAAACTTAAAAAAAGGCGTTTTTATGGTTCTGTAAAACTTGACCCGGTCTCGGCCCCCCTGACGTTCTCTGACATCACCCAGGAGGTCATCCAGCACTTCTCCAGCCAACTCGGAACCACCGTATCGATTACTCTGGAAATAGAGGCTGAAAATGATAATGGTTTTTCGGAATCGCTATGCCGTACTGTCAACGAAAACAGCAAAACCCTTGGCTTTAATAGCGCAGAATTTGAAGATGAATAGGTTTCACTCAAACAATGCAACTCCCGTACTCTGACGGTACTTTTGACGGTATCTAGCAACAAGATAAAATATAACCAATTGATTTAATAAAGCTTATTCCATCGATTTGATGGCCTTATCCACTATTTGCCAATCCATAAAAATAGAAACAGTAAAAAAGCCCCTAAGTTATTAAAATAACTTAGGGGCTTTTTGTTATTCGAAAAGTCTGAATCAGGATTCGGTCACCTGCTCCAGAGTCTTAATGTTAGCCCGCAGTTTTTTGAGTTTAAGGCTTAGTTCCTGATGTTTCCCTTGCTCTTTTTCAATAATCTCCGGCGGCGCTTTGGCGAGGAATTTTTGATTGTTCAACTTATTGCTGACCCCGCTAAACTCTTTTTCGGTTTTCTTCAACTCCTTGACCAAACGCGCTCCTTCCTGAGCAAAATCAACTAATCCGGCCAAAGGCACAAAAACATCTAAGCCCGCCGCCAGGCCGGCAGCTGACTGCGGCGGCCGCAGAGCATTTTTGGCAATTGTCAAAGATGTGAGACGCGCCAGATTGGCAATGCAGTCCGAACTGTTATTAAGAACTTTGATCGTATCCTCATCCGTACCGCTAATGACTGCTGCCAAACGCTGTCCCGGAGAGAGATTCATCTCTCCACGAATATTACGAATCGCCGTAATCACTTCCATGACCTGGGCCATATTTTTATCAGCTGAAACATCATCAAACTCCGCCTCTACTTTCGGAAACGCTGTCTGCATTATACTTTCCGGAGCATCGGCAAGTTGCGGCAGGGTCTGCCAGATCTCTTCGCAGACAAAGGGCATAATCGGGTGGAGCAACCTGACAATTTGATCCAGAGTCCGACAGAGAACCGTTTGCGCCGTTTTTCTCCGTCCTGCATCTTCACTTTGAAAAAGATCGGGTTTGGCAAGCTCCAGATACCAATCACAGAATTCATGCCAGGTAAACTGATATAGCGCCTGGGCGGCATCGTTAAAACGGTACTCGTCAAAAGCTGTCGTCACTTCGCCAATCGTCTGGTTGAGGCGGTGACTGATCCAGCGCTCGGCCAGGGAAAGATTACTCTTTTCGATAACCGTATCGGGAGAGAAATCTTCCAGGTTCATCAGCGTAAAACGGGCCGCATTCCAGAGTTTGTTGACAAAATTCCGGTAACCGCTGATCCGAGCCTCGGAGAGACTGACATCGCGACCTTGAGCCGCAAAAGCCGCCAGCGTAAAGCGTAAAGCATCAGCGCCGTACTTATCAATAATAATTAGAGGGTCAATCACATTACCACGAGATTTACTCATCTTATGGCCATGCTCATCACGAACCAGAGCATGAATATAGACATCCTTGAAAGGAACTTCATCCATACACTTAAGCCCCATCATCATCATCCGGGCGACCCAGAAAAAGAGGATGTCAAAACCGGTTACCAGAACCGAGGTCGGATAGTACTTTTTCAAGGTATCAGTCGATTCAGGCCAGCCCATCGTCGAAAAGGGCCAGAGTCCTGATGAAAACCAGGTATCGAGAACGTCGGTCTCCTGACGTAAATTCGGGCTCGAACAGTGCGGACAACAATCGGGATCTACGCGGGCAACAATCATCTTGCCGCAGGCATCACAGTACCAGGCCGGAATCCGATGCCCCCACCAGATCTGGCGCGAGATACACCAGTCACGAATATTCTCCATCCAGTTAAAATAGGTCTTCTCCCAGTTTTTCGGGATAATCCGGGTTTTGCCCTCTTTAACCGCATCAAGAGCCCGATCAGCCATCGGCTTGATCTTAACAAACCACTGGTTTGAGAGGTAGGGCTCGATAATCGTCTGACAGCGGTAACAGTGACCAACATTATGCTGATAATCTTTGGTCGCCGGCAGCAATCCCAAATTTTGCAGATCAGCGACCACCCGTTCACGGCACTCCTCTCGGGTCAAGCCGACATAGGGCCCGGCATTTTCATTCATGGATCCTTTTTCATCCATAACCTTGATTATTTCAAGGTTATGGCGCAAACCAACCTCAAAATCATTGGCGTCATGGGCCGGGGTTATCTTAACCGCTCCGGAACCGAACTCACGATCAACGTAATCGTCCGCAACAATCGGTATCCGCCGATTCATCAGCGGCAACATAACCTCTTTACCAATCAGGTTACGGTAACGTTCATCTTCACCATTAACTGCAACCGCAGTATCACCAAGCATGGTTTCCGGTCGGGTCGTTGAAACGATGATCGAGCCACCGCCATCAGCCAGCGGATACTCAAGATCCCACAATTTGCCGTCATCATGTTCCTCAAATTCAACTTCCAGGTCGGAGAGAGCCGTATGACAGCGAGGACACCAGTTGATAATATAATCACCCTGATAAATTAACCCCTCTTCATAAAGGGTGACAAAAACTTCGCGCACCGCCTTGGAGAGCCCCTCATCCATCGTAAAACGTTCCCGACGCCAGTCGCAGGATGAGCCGAGACGCTTGAGCTGGTTGAGAATCGTGCCGCCCGACTCTTCACGCCACTGCCAGACTCTTTCAATAAACTTCTCCCGGCCGATATCATGGCGGCCAAGGCCCTCGGCCGCTAATTGGCGCTCAACTACATTTTGCGTCGCAATACCTGCATGGTCGGTACCCGGCATCCATAAGACATTGCGGCCCTGCTGCCGCTGATAACGAGCTAAAATATCTTGAATAATATTATTCAAGGCATGCCCCATATGCAGAGAACCGGTCACATTGGGGGGTGGAATAACCATCGAAAAAGGTTCACCATCGGCTGCAGGATCGGCCTCAAAACAGTGGCTCTCTTCCCAAAATTTATACCATTTATCCTCAATCTTTAAAGGATCGTAATTTTTATCCAGCTGTTGCGGTTGGGTTTTGATGTTTTCGGTCATGCTTGCGGTTTCCTTGTTAAATGAAGTTTTACGACCAAAGGAAGTGCTGACAGTGCACAAAATGGTTAAAAGTTTTTTGCTTTTAAATTAAAGCGGGTAATTTTGAACTTTGCTTTGCTCTCATATTTAATTATCTGCCGGATTAGGAGTCAGAATTCTCCTGCTCTTCCTCACTCTCCAGTTTCTCTTCGAGACGAGCGATCTCGGCTTTAATAACCTTTTCCGCCAGTGGTGGAATTACCTCTCGGGCAACCTGATCAACAATTGTAGGAGCCAGGTCACCGATAGCTTTGATCATTTTGTCCATACTCGCATAAGTGGTATGCAAAAGCTGTTTACTCCACTCCTGAGTCATGCTCTCAATCTGCCGGGAAAAATCGGGCGAGATCGGTTCGGTACATACTTCAGCCGTCCCCGATTCCAATGTTAATGAAGATGCTGTGGGAAGAACTTGGGCCGCAGACTCAGAGTCCGGTTCGGTATTTATGTCCACACCACTCCCCATACCTACCTCGCCATCTATAGCTGTATCGACACCGGCATCGGAAAGTTCTTCGTCAACCAAGTAATCTTCCGGTAGTTCAATCTCGGCATCTGGAGATTCTGCCGTAAAAATCTCCTCCGAGGCGGCTGATGCCACCGGAGTCTCCGCCGCTTCCGGAATAATGTCAACCAGCACCTCATCATCGGCATCATTTTCCAGGTTAAGCTCCGGGGTTGGCGAAGAAACAGCTTCAATCATCGCTCCTTCAACAACATCATTTTCCGGAGTCAAGCCGGCACTTTTAAGCTCCGCCAGAACCGGATCGTGAGTTTCAGGACTCTCGGAGATCTCGATCTCCGTAAAATCATCATCGGCAAGCAGAGCATCGGTATCTCCTTCAACCAACGCTGATAAATTATCCTCAATCTCGCTCTCAACCCCGGCTTCCAGATCCGTCTCGGTCTCAATTTCCGCACCACTTTCGCCAGCTATTACAGAACCACCCTCTTCAGGCTCTGAAACAGATGACACAAGGTCATCCAGAGTGTCGCCAAAATCTTCGAGTTCAAACTCATCCGCATTTTCCCCCTCTGACTCAAAAACAGCTACACCTGCTGCTTGGTCGGAATCAACCTCCGAAAAAACTTCAGAAGCCTCACCTGCAGAAATTTCAGGAAGCTCATTAAGTGGTAGGCCCTCCTCAATAATATCGGTAAGTTCAACTGTTTCAATCAGAGCCGTTTGCGGTTCAGCCATCTCTTTTCCCCCTTCTTTCTCTAACAACGCAGTTCTCTTTTTCATATCCAGTCCGGCAACCTGCTGCAGCTTTTCAGACAATTCATCTTCACCAAAAGGCAACTGCAAAACATTTTCCGGAGAAAAACCTGACTCAGCTTCGCCCTGAGTTTCGGCAAAAGGTTCAAAAATTCCGACAATTGGAATTTGCGGGTTTTCAGTACGCAGAACCCCAAGCAGTGCGGAACGCCCCTCCAAAGTCGGAAATTCAGCCTCAAAAAGCAGAGCATCAGGCCTTAATTCGGTTACCAACGTCAGCAGCTGATCCGCATCAACAGCAATTCGGCAATCCACCAAACCACGGTTAAGCGCCGCCTCGATAAAGGCCGCAAGCGGCTGTTTGCTACAGGCTATAACAATTTTCGCCATCGCGTCACGGATCTCCAATAGACAATTTAATTAGTGCACGACCGAAAACCGCCAATTTCCTCGATTGCGGCGACCAACGGGAGTGCTGGCAGTGCGTTAGGCTCAAATTTTAATCCTCGGAATA
>JAYEMC010000353.1:0-2137 GCA_034717935.1 Pseudomonadota bacterium
AAAATTCCGGATTCAACAATTTGCGGAAAGCGGCTTGGCTGGATGAGTAAGTATGGTATTAAACCTGCGTCAAACCCTTATAGAATAAGGATCCAACCGAGTTTTAAAGTTATAGCAATTTGGCATAGAGGCAATTACCCTTAAGAATTTTCTGCAGAGAATACAGGAGGGGTGCGCGGATATATGGGCGTGAATTTATGCGCTGAAAATATCATTATATATTTGTTCGATTTCTCTTACTTCAGTATCGCTCAACAGCTTAAATTCTTTTTCTCTCGCCCGTTTTGACAACTGACCGCTATTCTGCCGGAGAAAGCGAATGAGCAGATCAACGAGTCTGTCCGGCATATCTATATAGTTTTTGATGGAATTGTTGAGAAGATCGTACTTCTTTAAATATTCAATTTCCTTTGGCAGTGTTTTGGTGACTGTTTCCTCTATGCATTCAAAGAGGAACTCAGCCTGTCTGGTTGCATCAAAATAGCGATACAGGTTGATTGTTTTGTTTAAGACCTTGATATTATTTTGGGGGGTTGGCCGCCATTTAATAAATTCAAGTCTGGGTTTTGAATAATGTTCCAATGTTTTCCGGTAGCTCTCAATGTGTTTAAGGATTACTGCGGAAATGGGGAAAACCACTCCTTTGGTAGTAAATCCTTTTTCCGCTAAAACATGATGAATAAGGTAGCGATGTATTCGGCCGTTGCCATCTTCAAAGGGGTGGATGAAAACAAAACCAAAGGCGATGACTGTCGCAGTAAGAACTGCGTCGAAATCGCTCTTGCAAAGAAGTTGATAGTTTTTCATAAGACTTGTAAGCAGGTTTTTCAGATCCTCGGGCCGGGCGGATATATGGTCCGGTATGGGTGTTCCAGAGGCCCGGTCGTGTTCACCGACAAATCCGCCTTCCGTGCGCCATCCTAATTTAACGAAACGGTTATCGGTGATAACTGCCGTTTGCAGAGATTGCAACTCCTTTATGTTTAGCTGGCGGCGTCCGGCTTCACCAATAATCTTTCCCCAACGTTCAATCCGGTTATGGGGAGGGTTTTCTCCTTCGATTATGTAGGATGCCTTGGAGTCCTTCAGAAGTAGAAACGCTGCCGCTCTGCTCAAAAGATCAGTATGGACTTTCCCCATCTGGTTAATTACTTTGTGAGAAAGATTCATGTTGATGAAACGTTCAAGCTTTTCCGTTTTTCTGATAAGAGGACAGAAACCGTGAGTTCCCGGCAAATTATTTCGCACACGGTGGCGACGAGAATTGCTTGAATTTCCTGGATACTGCAAGGCATCGTTGATCAGGGGGATAAAATTCCCTTTGTTTGTATCCTCAATATCCAGCTTTTCTTCGCGCAGCCATTCCCATAAAAACCAGATCCTGCGGCTGTAAGCTCCGGTCGGTTTGGAACGGACTATGATTTCAATGTTTTTGGGTTCAGTTGCAGTGAATAAAGCATCAAGAATGGCAAGATCGATGCCTTCATATTTCAAGGCAAAAACAAGATGACCGTACAAATTTTCATCTGGTTTGTGACGAGGTGTAAAAATTTGCCACCGCCCTACTTTATATCTTTTGTGCCTGATTCCGATAGCGCATAGATAGTCGGGCATGGGGACAGACAAATTATATGTTTTTATCAGAGCGGCATATCCTGCCGGGTTTGTGTTTTTTTCAGGAGTCGGGAACCCGTGAAAAATAGTTTTATAACGTGAATTTGGATTATGCATAGCCCTTTTCCATGAATTATTGAGATGGCGTCCGTATTTGTTATAATCGCTATAATGTCACGAAAAATAGTTATTGTCCATGAATTTTGATTATTTTATAGATAGTTTTGTGAATATCAGATGTGAAAAATAGTTCAGATGGTTGACATAGAGTTTGTTTTCCCCAATTTGATCAGGTTATCTTTTGCAATATTGGGGGATGAGGTATGGAGCATATTCTTTTTGATGATCAGGAGAAAAATGTTTCCGCTTTCGAGTGGGAGCAGGGGTAACACTGGAAAACCGGGGACATAATACCTATAACCCGCAGAACCAGGGTTGTTAGTTCTCGAATTAAATGAGTGCTAAACAATGTTGTGTTCCCACTTTATTCTGATGCGTAATCAAATTATTTTAACAGGATTCA
>JAYEMC010000354.1:0-2137 GCA_034717935.1 Pseudomonadota bacterium
CACTGACAGGGAGAGAAAGAGCAGTCCGCCCAAGGCTACAAGCTGCAACTTGAAAAGTTCCCAGCTACAGCTCATCCGCATTAAACCTCATCCATGTTTCACGTGAAACATAATGGAGTTGGTTAATCACGATCAGACCAAACTTTTCCAGCTGATATTTCCCGCAATGACATTACGATGGGGCGATTTTTATAATTATCAAGTAAAGAACGCTTCTGTTTAACAATATCTTTAGCCCTTTTAGAGGCAAGCGCTATCAACTCAAACCGGTTTTCGACCTTTAAAAGGCAATCTTCAACAGTTATTCTAGCCATAACAACTCCAGACTTTTTAGGTTATAATCATATTTGCAACAATTTACTACTTTATCACTCAGCTTTCTGACTTGCTGCAACAGTTTTTTTCAACTTTAATCAGGAAAGACGCCCATTAAATTAGTTCTAGTAGAACGTGAACGCTCAGCATAAACGATAGCCTTTAACCTTTCACAAGCAAGATCAATGTTTTCGTTTAGAATGATGTAGTCATAAAAACAAGCATTAGAGATCTCAACCGCAGCATTAAGAAGGCGCTTTTTTATAACAGCGTCAGCGTCTGTTTGTCGATTCCGGAGCCTGGACTCCAACTCTTCCATACTGGGGGGCAAAATGAAAATGGTGACCAAATCAAATTGAGAGGCGCTCTTTACCTCTTTCATACCTTGAACATCTATATCTAAAACAACATCACGTCCATTATCCATAAGATTCTTAAGAGAAAAGCTGGATGTTCCATATGAATTGCCATGAACTGTAGCTGATTCAAGAAATTGACCATCATTTTGCATCCTGGAAAACTCTACGGAGTCAACAAAATGATAATCTACAGCATCGGTTTCATTATTTCGGGGTTTTCGGGTTGTATGAGAGACAGAAACTACAAGCCCCTTCACCTTTCTAAACAACTGATTCAGCAAGGTCGTCTTTCCGCACCCGGAAGGCGCCGAGACAACCAAAAGAAAAGGCTTATGGTCATATAACATTCTGTACCTGCTCACGTATTTTCTCTAATTCATTTTTTATATCGATAACGTTTTGCGTAATTTCAAGTAAATTAGCCTTAGAGCCGACAGTATTAATCTCACGCAGCATCTCCTGAACAATAAATTCCAGTTTTTTACCTTTGCGATTATTTGATTTAGAAACAAGATCATCATTAAATTGTGCTACATGAGCTCTAAAACGAACTATCTCTTCCGAGATATCCGCCTTATCGACAAGATAGGCAACCTCTTGACACAATCTGGATTCATCTAACTTTTGCGGACCATCATCCAACAAGAGAGAAAGTCTTAATTCAATACGTTCTTTGAAAATCTGCGGCATACTCACCGCAAGCTTTTCGATATCGGCCATCTTTTCACTAAGTAGTGACAACCTATGCCTAAAATCTACGGCCAGGTGATGACCCTCTTTACTTCTGGATTCTAGATGTAAATCAAGTGAATCAGCCAGAAGATTCATGATAGATGCGGAGATATCAACAACATTTTCCGAAGGAATATCAAAAGCCTCACGCCGGGCAAAAGCTGCCTGCATTACGGCTGAGTACATACACTCGGTTTTTGGCCATTCCAGGGAGCCCAGCAACTCTTCACCAGCGCGACAAAAACCGGCAACCCAAGAAGAATTAAAAATATTAGCCGGGCTCTGTCCAACAGCAACAGACTCTTCGACCGAACTGTAAGAAAAAACTATGTCAACCTTACCACGTTCAATACTCTTCTTAACCTGCCCCCTGATAAGCGGTTCTAAAGACTGTATGTTATGGGGCAAACGACAACGACAATCAAGATAACGACTATTAACCGACTGCACGACGCAACGCCACTCAACCTCATTAATGATAAGGGTTGCTTCACCATAACCGGTCATACTTAACAACGATTCAATCAACTAAAAACTCCAACCAGGCTCCTGGTAAACATTATTTACAACTATTTAACCAAAACCGACATTTCGGGCGTGGGCTCACTCTCATTTTTACGTTCTGAACGATCAAATACAGTCACACGATAATGGTAGGTACGCCCACAGGAAATAGCAGTATCGAAGAATTCATTTTTCCCGGGAGGCAACACAACCAGCAATTGATCAAT
>JAYEMC010000355.1:0-10826 GCA_034717935.1 Pseudomonadota bacterium
CGGGGTGGTGGTCGGTAAAACCGGCACCGCCACCGCTGACGGAGCGGAAGTGTTGGCCTATTATGATCGTTTGCAACCTTTACGGTCTCGGGCAACCTCCTAAGATGCGCCCCGGTCTTAACTACCAAGAACCCGAACCCGGCGCTTTACTGGTCAGTGTTTTGGGTCATAATGAAGAGCTGGTTTTAGGGGTTAGTGAGCGTCTCGTGGCTGAATTCGGGCCTGTTGACGTCTGTTCTTATTGGCTCTCGTTTGCTCATTCCCGCTACTACGAAGCCGAGATGGGCTCATCCTTGGGCCGTTATATCTTTTTTTTTGCCGAGCCCTTAGCGCGTGAGTTGTTGGTTGAGGCGAAGTTGTTTACCGATCAGCTGGAGGCGGAGTTTACCAGTGGTAAAGGGCGACGGGTGAATCTTGATCCCGGATATCTGGCTTTGGAGCATCTGATCTTAGCTTCAACTAAAGCTGTTCCTCATCGTCCCTATCTGGGTAAGGGAATTTATGCCGATTTGACTCTGGTTTATGAGTGTGGTCAATATATCCCTTTACGCTGGAGTTACCCCGATTATGCCGGCGACTATGTTCGCGCGCTATGTGGGGATGTTCGAAATAAAATTTTAAGATTGCGTAAGCAGGGGGTCTGGAGGTAGTGAGTGTTGTTGGAGAGTGAAGACCTTCCTTTTTGGAAAATGCATGGTAGTGGCAATGATTTTATCATTATTGATAACCGGTGCGGGATTTTCCCTGAGAAAGGGCGGTCGCAGTTGGTCTCCAGACTGTGTCGGCGGGCTACCGGGATCGGAGCTGATGGTTTGATTCTGATCGAGGATAACCATTTTGTCGATTTTCTCTGGCACTTCTATAATGCCGATGGCTCCGAGGCTGAAATGTGTGGCAACGGTGGTCGTTGTGCCGCCCGTTTCGCCTATTTAAAGGGGATTGCCGATGCCGATATGGTTTTTCAGACTCTAGCCGGTCTGATTCGGGCTCAGGTTGATCGAACTCAGGTTAGGCTTGAAATGACTACTCCTTTTGGTTTGCGCCAAGGGGTGGAGCTGGATTTTGCAGGAGAGCGCGAGAAGGTCGATTTTATTGATAGCGGCGTTCCTCATACGGTGGTAATGGTTGATCATGAACTGGATTTGGTTGCGCTAAGCGAACGCGGTGCGCGGATTCGCTATCATCAGGAGTTTGCGCCGTCGGGAACCAATGTCAATTTTTTTGAAGTGGTTAACGAACAGTGTTTGTCGATTCGCACTTACGAGCGTGGGGTCGAAGGTGAGACTCTGGCTTGTGGTACAGGAGCGGTAGCTGTCGCCTTGCTCGCCTCTGAACATGGGCTTGTCAACTCTCCGACCGAGGTGATTACCCAGGCCGGAGAGAGCTTGATGGTCTATTATAAAAAAGAGGGGCCGGCCTTTAAGGAAATTTTTCTTGAAGGGGGGGCGGTAATCGTATATAAAGGGGCTCTGGAATCAGATTTTTTACAAACCGGCCAATAGGATAGCCTCCGATGAGGTGAAGATTTCGTGCGGGTTTTAAGGAGAGAGAGCATGTTTGCAGGAGCAATGGTAGCAATTGTTACCCCGTTTAAAGATGGAGTGGTTGATGAGACAGCTTTAAGGGCGCTGGTTGAGTTTCAGATTGAAGGCGGGACTGATGCGATTATACCCTGCGGGACAACCGGGGAGTCGGCAACCCTGTCACATAATGAACATCATCAGGTGGTCGATATCGTGGTTGATGCGGTTGCCGGTCGGGTGCCGGTTATCGCCGGAACCGGTTCCAATAATACGGCCGAAGCCATCCGTTTAACCCAGTATGCCAAGGATGCCGGGGCCGATGGTGTTTTGCTGATAACCCCCTACTACAACAAGCCCTCGCAAGAGGGTCTTTATCAACATTTTAAGACGGTTGCCGAGAGCGTCGATATTCCGATTGTGCTCTATAATGTGCCAAGTCGTACGAGTGTTGATATGTTGCCGCAAACTGTGGCTCGTTTGGCTCTGTTACCAAATATTGTGGCGATTAAGGAAGCTACCGGTTCAATGCAGCGTGCGTCCGAAATTGTGGCTTTATGCAGTCCCGATTTTTACCTTTTGTCGGGTGATGATTTTACTTTTTTTCCGCAAATGTGTGTCGGCGGTCGGGGTGTGATCTCGGTTACTGCTAATATTAATCCATCCCTGATAGCCGCCATATATGATGCCTTTGCTGATGGTCAGTGGGCCACAGCGGCAACCTTGCACCATCAACTGCAAAAACTATGCAGCTCTCTTTTTCTGGAAACCAATCCGGTACCGGTGAAAACCGCTTTGGCCATGATGGGCAAGCTTGAAGAGGAGATTCGTTTGCCCCTGTCGCTGATGGCAACCGCGACTCGCGGCCAGTTGGAGCAGGTGCTTAAAGAGTATGAACTTATCTGATTTACCGGTTTTGCCGGATGAGGGCAGGTTATGGATATTGGGGTAATAGGGGCCGGGAGTTGGGGGACGGCACTGGCTGACCTGTTGGCTCGTATTGGTCATCAGGTGACGCTCTGGGCCTATGAAACGGATCTGGTTGTGCGGATGCGTGAGCAACGGGAGAATGATCTTTTCCTGCCGGATATCAGGCTGCATGATGAACTGAAATTTACTGATACCCTGGCCGAGGCTGTCAAAGGTCGGGAGTTACTGCTCTTTGTACCGCCTTCACAACTTATGCGCCAGGTGTTTCGTCAGCTTCTGCCTTACTTGGAAGATGATCTGGTTTTGGTTTCGGCCTCGAAAGGGATTGAGAACCAGACCTTGATGACCATGTCGCAGGTCTTACAGGAAGAGCTTAAAAACGCTGGCCGTAAGGCTGGACTGGCCTTTCTTTCCGGTCCTTCCTTTGCCCGTGAGGTTGCTCAGGGGCTGCCGACGGCGGTGGTCGTTGCTTCTGAAGATGAGGCAATTGCGAAATTGGTGCAGAAAGTTTTTAGTGGTGAGAGTTTCCGTGTCTATACGAATGATGATGTAATCGGTATTGAGTTTGGGGGTTCGTTAAAGAATGTTATGGCTCTGGCCGCAGGTATAGCTGATGGTTTAGGCTTTGGTTCCAATACCCGGGCAGCTTTGATAACCCGGGGCTTGTCGGAGATGACTCGTCTCGGGGTTGCGGCCGGGGCTAAGGCACAAACCTTTGCCGGTTTGGCCGGGATGGGAGATCTGGTCTTAACCTGTACCGGCGACCTCTCGCGTAATCGCACTGTTGGTCTTGAATTGGGCAAAGGTCGTCCTTTACAAGAGATTCTTGATGGTATGACAATGGTCGCTGAAGGTGTTAAAACGACGGTTTCAACCTATCAGTTGGCCCAAAAGCTGCGAGTTGAAGCACCGGTAACCGAACAGATCTATAAAATTTTGGAAGAGGGTAAGAATCCTCGGCTGGCGGTGATCGATCTGTTACAGAGAAGTCTAAAAGCGGAAATATAAGGGAAGTATTTATGTTGCATATTGCAGTTGGAGGTGCTTCAGGTCGTATGGGCCGGGCTTTCTTGGCGCACCTTGAAGAGCATGATGATATTCGGGCGCTGGCGACAACATCGACTGTTGCCAGTGCGTCTGAAAAAGAGAGCTCTGTTAGTCTTGATCAAATTTGTGGGGAGCAGACTTCGGATGTGGTCGTTGATTTCAGCTCGCCGGAAGCGACTTTGGCCTATGCGGTTGGGGCTGCGGCGAGAAAAGTGCCGATGGTTATCGGTACTACCGGGTTCACTCTGGATCAACTTGATCAGTTAGCGGATATCCTGCGTCCGGTTCCAGTTCTGTTGAGTCCCAATATGAGTTTGATGATGAATCTTTCCTGGCGCATGATGGCTAATGCGGTTACGGTCTTGCCCAATGATACGATAGATGTTGAAATTGTCGAGAAGCATCACCGCGACAAACGTAATGCACCCAGCAGTACGGCCTTGAAAATGGCTCAGATCGTGGCGGAAAAGCGGGGTTGGTCACTGGGCCAGGCGTTGCGTCATAATGCGCGTTGGGGTATGATCGGTTCGCGTCCGCAAAAAGAGATAGGGATCTCCTGTGTGCGTGGTGGAACCTTGATCAGTGAGCACTCAATTTTATTTGCCGGGCAGGGTGAAAGTCTCGAAATAACCCATCGCAGCCAATCTCTGGAACCTTTTGCCCGAGGGACTCTACGGGCGGCCCGCTGGGTTGTTAAACAGGCGCCCGGGGTTTACGATATGCTGGATATGTTGGGTCTCCAGGAAGTTCTCTACTAGGAGCCTGTCCGAGAATGTCTTTTTTCCCCAGCTCGGCATTATTTTTTGAAAATAATGCGCGAAATACTAGGTGTATGTCTGCGCTTATTGTCAAAAAATGCCTTGATCTGAGAAAAAAATCCTATTCTCGGACAGGCTCCTAATGGCGTTGTAAGCCATCCTGATCTTGAAGGATGAATTGGCTTAAGGCCTCAGCCAGGGGTGAGAGACGGCGATCACGATTGTAGATAAGATAGAAATAGCGCTGGATGGACTCCTCCGGGAGCATTATTTTTGTTAGTTTTCCAGATCCCAGATCTTCGGCTACCGAGAGACTGGAGACAATCGCCACGCCAAGGTCACTTTTTAAGGCCTGTCTAATCGCCTCGGCACTCCCCATTTCGGCAACCAGATTTAATGTGTCAAGGCTTTCCATGCCTCTTTTTTGTAAGGCTGACTGCATTACCTGGCGGGTGCCGGAGCCCTTTTCTCGAATGATGAAAGGCAATTTTTTCAGTTCATTAAAGTCTATCGGATTGGATAATTTTAGCGCAGTTTTGGGATTGGCAACCAAGATCAATTCATCACCGAGGCATCTTTTTGAGATAAATTCGGTTTCCGGGGCCGGGGTACCAACCAGTCCCAGTTCAAGTTTGCCGTCTGCGACCTGGGTGATTATGGCGTTGCTGTCGCCGATTTTGAGGGTTATTTTTACCTGTTTATGCCGGGCTGTGAAAAGCCCGATCATCTTAGGTAGAATATATTGGCCGGGGGTGTTGCTGCCGCCAATTTCAAGGCTGCCACGTTCGGCTCCGGTGTAGAGAGATATCTCTCTTCGAGCTCGTTCCTGAAGGGTGAAGATGCGTTGAGCGAAGGGGTGGAAAAGCTCTCCTGCCGGAGTCAGGCGAACCTCTTTCCCGCCGCGCTCAACCAGTTGTACTTTGAGGTATTTTTCGAGGGTTTTGAGGTGGCCGCTGACAGTCGGTTGGGTCAGGTGGATTTTTTCCGCCGCCCGGCTGAAATTGAGGAGCTCACTGACCGCAAGAAAAACCTGGATTTGACGCATTTCAATCATTATGATGAATCTCCTGAATTCACGGGTTAGCAGAATAGTTACAACTCTTTTTCATAAATGAAAAAGAGGGGATCGTCAACCAACCTTTTTTACATATGGGGTAAATCTGTGGCTACTCTCGAAACTGATATATTGGCGGCGATTGCTGCCGGAACAGGTTGTGCTTTGGTCATTCTTGATGAAGATGGCTTAATTGAATATTGGGGGCCGCAACTTGAAAATTTGTGTGGAGTGGCGGCCAGTCAAATCGTTGGTCAGCTCTGGACGGAATTGGTTTTGCCTTGCGGCTTTACCGAGTCCGAGGGGGAGGATGGTTTTGAGTTTGGCCTGGTTGATGCGGCGACTGCCCTGCCGGGTTTAGTTTTTTATCCGGTGGAAGGTAGCTCTGATAAAGCGGGTCGTCGGGTTGGAGTGCTGCGTTTGAGTTCACGTTTTGTCGATGAGAGTGATGGTTTACCTTTTGTTTCGGAAACCTCTGTTGGTATTCCCAGTCCAAGAGCAATGTTTGAGCTTTTGCAACGGCAGATTGCTTACCGGGGTCGCTATCAGACGTCATTTGCATTGCTTTTTCTGAGACTTAAAAATTACCGTACTGTTGTTGATGTTTTAGGGGTTGAAAACTGGGAGATTACGAATCGGGCTGTTTATGATCAATTAAGGACAATAGTTCGCATGGCTGATAGTGTTGGTCTTTATGATGAGTCTACTTTTTGGATGGTTTTGGCCAATTCCGACAGTGAAGGGGCCAGGGTGGTTGCGGAAAAGGTCAAACACTTGATCTGTTCCATGAAGGTTGATGTGGCTGATCTCTCTTTGGCAGTGGCAGTTGGTGGAGTTGTCGCTGGAGAAGGTGAAAAACTTGATGAGTTGATGGGTCGAGGTTTGTTAGCGGTCGAGAAAGCCCTTGATTTACCGACTGGTATTTCGGTGGAAGTCTGAGCTATGCAGCTTATTTGTTCAGCTGTAATCGAAGAGCTCGAACCACTACTGCAACCATCCCTTTTTCGCCAGGTAGGCCCAGCCCTTTATACTCATCGGCAAAAACCGGTGCTGGTTGCGGCTCTCGGCGTTGGCCTGGTCGATTTTGCGTGTGGTTTTCAAGCCTTGCTGGGTAACTATCTGGTCGATGAGGCTCTGTTAACCGGAACTTGCGGCGTCTATCCCGGTGCTTTTCGGCAATGGCCGATCGGCAGTCTCGTCTCGCCGTTGAAAATTTCCCTCGGAGATCTCGCGGAAGTTGATCAAACCGGTTATTTCCCGGCGCCGATCGTTCAAACGTGTCTTCTTGATGAAAACTTTTCCCTTGGGCTGGCGGCAAGTATCGACTTGAATTGTCTGACTTTGACCACGATAACCTCGAATGATCAAGTCGCCGTTCGCATTGAACACCATTATCAGGCTCACTTTGAACAGATGGAGGCATACGCATTTGCCCGCCTTTGTCAGCTGTATAAAATTTCCGGGGCGGTACTTTTTGCGGTTGCCAATCGGGTTGGCTGTGACGGTCATCAGCAGTGGCGGGATAATGCCCGCCAAGGGGCTTGTCTGAGTGCGAATCTCCTGTGTGAGAAATTTAATCTGGCATGATGGCTGGAATCCGGGCAAATCATTTTTCTTGTCAAGAATAGTGGACTGTGGTATAAGGAGCATCCTGTTTAAATTTAGGGCAATTAGCTCAGTTGGATAGAGTGTTGGCCTCCGAAGCCAAAGGCCGCAGGTTCGAATCCTGCATTGCCCGCCAAATAATATCAAGGGGTTAGCTGACGTTTGTTGGTTAGCCCTTTTTTGTTGAAAGCCCGTCCCCAGCACTATCCCCAGCAGGCGGCACCATTATTGTCATTTTTCCCAAACAAAAATAACCCGGCACCGGTAAAACCACTTCCGCATTTCAAATACCTGAAGATTTCAGAGTATCATGCAAATAATAACTGACTTTTCAAATCCGGCAAGCATCCTGGGACGCTCTCGACACACAGCGCAAAATCTGCGTATACCATTCAGCCGCTAGACGTTTGACGCAAAAAAGCCCGGCTCTCGAAACGAAAACCGGGCTCATTGCAATTTTGCAGAGTAGCCCTTTTGAGAGATTATCGCAGAGAAGCTATTGTTTGTAAAGATTGCTAAAAAAAGAGCTTGCTGCCGCCAAGCTTAAGCTTATGAATAGATTCAAATAAAGATGCTCCTTCATATCTGGTAAAAAGCAATAGAGTCTGCACCGCTTTGGCCCTGTTTTGCGTTACCTGATCCGGTTTCGTACTGTCTCGGCTGGGGTCATTTCTTGATAAAGGCGTATCGAAATATTCGCTTTCACCACTATTATCCCAACAGCCTTTGTCAAGATGTGACCCCATTTATGAGGGCGAAGCAATGATTGTGGCGTTCTCGATACCCGTCGAAGTTCGAGGTTGTTCAAAATCCTCTTTGTCAAGGATAAAGATTTGACAGGTAAGTGCACCTGATATGACCATGGGAACGAAGGTGGAGAGTATAGCATATTTTACTTTTTACATGGCCTTATATGGTGAAATTACAGTTTATCCAGCTTTTTCATCTCTTTTTCCAGACAATCCGGGCAATAGCTGTGGCTGAATTTAGTTCCAACGTGTTTGTTTATATACATTTCAACCTGCTGCCAGAATCCACTGTCATCACGGATTTTTTTGCACATAGAGCAGATGGGGACAATACCCTGCAGCGTTTTGACTTCTTCAAGTGCTTTTTCAAGCTTCTCGTTTTTGGCAGAAAGATCATTGAGGAGTTTTCGGATGGTAAGATGCGCCTTTACACGAGCCAGAACTTCTTCAGCCTGAAATGGTTTAGTCAGGAAATCTGCTCCTCCCACCTGAAAACCCTTGAGCATATCTTTCATATCACTCAGAGCTGTTATAAAAATCACAGGGATATCGGCAGTTGCAGGATTGCTTTTCAGGCGGCGGCAGGCTTCAAAGCCATCCACACCCGGCATCATAACATCCATCAGCACAAGGTCGGGCGGTTGCAGACTTATCTGTTTCAGGGCTCGTTCTCCTGAATCGGCAATGCGTACCTTATAGTTTCGTTTTTTTAGAACCTTTGCCAGCAGGTCGACATTTAACGGATTGTCGTCTACTATTAGTATTGTCATGTTATTGAGGAGGATCATTTTGTTCCTTTTGTTGTTTTTTTGTAACCGTTCACCAAGCATATCGATTTTCGATAAATTCAAAGCTGTAACCGTTTACCAGTGCTGCAGATTCGTTCGAGCGGGACGCCGTAGTGTACGATTTTGTACATGAGGCGGCTCGATCGGACGAATATGGGGTGCTGGTGAACGGTTACGTTTTTTTAATCAGCTGTTCTCCACATACCGAAGCAACTCAGCAATCTCCACCGGCTTGCCCAGTACGGCAAGCACATTATCCAGGCCCCGCACCTCATCAGCCACAACATTGGCGGCATAGCCGCTGACCACCAGAAATTTACTGTCCGGTTTGACCAGAGAAATTCCCTTTATTGATTCCATCCCGTTCCATTCAGGCATGTGCAGATCACAGATAATAAGATCCCAGTCTTCATCAATTGCCTTACGAAAACCGATTCTGCCGTTTTCAGCCGTATCGTATGTATGACCTTGCATCTCAAGGGCCTGGGAAAACAGCTCCAGGATGGGTTGTTCATCATCTATCAGTAAGACTTTTTTTGTTTTGCTCATTATATTGCCTCCTTCTTTTTATACCTGCAGACTTTTTCTTGACCAGATCGTTTCATCTTCAACCACTGTTTCAGTGGAGCTGTTCTCCGCCAGCTTAAGATCCAGGCGACTGGATAAATCGTTGGCTTCATCGGCAAGTGCTGCCGATTTTGTTGACGTTTCTTCTGCGATGGAGGTCATCTGCCGGATCTCTTCACTGGCCCCGGACAGGGCTGTTTTTATGGTGCCGATCTCAGATGCCTGATTTTGAGAATCCGTGGCTATTTCTTCGGTAAGCCGGGTAACATCTCCAACGCTGTTGACTATTTCCTGCAAACTCTCGGCCGTTTTTCCGGCGATCTCTGATCCGTTCGCCACATTTGCCGCAGACTCTTCAAGCAACAGCGCCGTCTCCTGTACAGATTCAGAAGAACGTTTTGCCAGCTCTTTGACTTCTTCAGCAACCACGGCAAAGCCTTTTCCTGCTTCTCCGGCTCTTGCTGCTTCAATGGTAGCATTGAGTGCCAGCAAATTGGTCTGCCCGGAAATATTTTCAAGAACTTCAAGAATACTGGATATTTTCTGACTTGATTCCGTAATACTGCTCATGGCAGTGATTAGATCCCGCATCTGCTCATTGCCGCTGCTCGCAGAGTCAGCAGCCAGTTTGGTTATGGAAATGGCTTTTGCGGCGTGTTCGGCATTTTGTGTAGAGCTGCCGGCAACCTCTTCTATCTGTGTGGAAATACCTTCAATCACCTGCGACTGTTCACTTAACAGCCGAGAGAGTGTTGCGGTGGATTCTGTGAAATGTTTGGAGTTGTCAGCCACTCCGGATGACGACTCTTTAACCATTGCCAGAATTTCATTTTGGACCTTTACCCGCAGTTCTATGCTCTTACGGTTCTCCAGCATCTCATTTTGATTGCTCTTCAGATTCAGGCACATTTCGTTTAAGGCCATGGTCATTGTGCCGATCTCTCCCCCCAGTTTAAGATCAAGTGAAGAGGAAAGGTCTCCGGTAGAAACCCGGGCTGCAAAATCAGCAACCTGCGTAATGGGTCGATTGACAAACAGTGTAAAAGTAAACCAGATTATGCTCACCAGCAGAATCAGCACGGCCAAGTTTATGAGCACCATTTTTATCAGATCATTCCGGAGTCCTTTTACCATTTGGGTTTTATCAAAAGGAATGGCGATTACACCTGTGATCTTACCGCTGTAATCTGAAATGGGGCTGAAAGCGGTGATCAACTGTTTTCCGTCTTTAGTCACCTCTTTGAATTGTATCTCGCCATTGTTGAGCTTCATTATCCCGGCCAGCCAGGGGTAACTTTTTTCGGGGAGACTCAGATTGTGGCTTTTGGCAAGATAACGAAAGCCGCTGCCGTCGGGAACAATAATAGAGAGTTGATGGCCGAACTGTTTTTGCATTAAACTGGCAAAACTGTCATTAAGTTTTGCCCCATACTCCACCGAGCCGACAGGCTTTCCCTCATGCTGTATTGGCACAATTCCACGGATACCATAACCGGCGACACCTTTTTCTATGCCCGCGACGGGTTGATGCGTCCGGTTCACCGCAAGTACCCCAAAACGGAATGAGGAGAGGTCGTCGCCATGTTTTTCAGGTTTATGGGCGCGAAAGAGTGATATTGCCGGAGGGCTGTGAAAGTGCAGTTGTGCCATGCCTAACGCATCTTTATCTCCCTGGAAAGCGGACAAGGTCAATTGGGAAAGTTTCTCATGGTCACGGGCGGCGACGGCTTCTGACACAGCAGCATTTGAGGCCATCAGGCGGGCGAGCGCAAGTGCCGTTTGGGCCTGTTGCCGCAACTGATTGTTCA
>JAYEMC010000356.1:0-2133 GCA_034717935.1 Pseudomonadota bacterium
GATAGTATTCCAGGTGAGCCGCGGATCGTGAACAATGGCTGAACCGGAATGATTAGAAAGCAGGTTTTCAGCCAGAAGCCCGACGATATAATAGCCCTCGATAAAACGTCCATGCTCATCAAAAAAGAAGCAGCGGTCAAAATCTCCATCCCAGGCGAGACCAACATCAGCCTGATGTTTAATCACGGCCTGGCTCGTTAACGAACGATTTTCCGGCAATAAAGGGTTGGGAATCCCTTGCGGAAAACTGCCGTCGGGCTCATTCAACAATTTGATCAGGGTAAAAGGGAGATGGGCTTCCAACTCATCAAGCACAACTCCGGCGCAACCGTTTCCGGCATTGACCACGACCTTTAAGGGTTTAAGACAATCTAAGTCGATATAGCTTAAAAGATGTTTAATGTAGGCGGGACGAAAATCCAGCGGGGTGAGCTTACCGCAAGTTAAAGAATCAGGAAATTGACCCGCCTTAACCAACGCTTCGATCTCGGGCAGACCATAATCTCCACTTAAGGGCCGTGATTCATGGCGCACCAGTTTCATACCGTTATAGTCGCCGGGATTATGGCTGGCAGTCACCATAACGCCACCGTCAAGGCGGTAGTTAAAGGTCGCAAAGTAGACCTCTTCGGTACCACAGAGACCGAGGTCAAGAACATCGGCCCCGCCGTCATTAAGCCCGCGGCTAAGGGCTGCGGCCAAGGCCTGGCTTGAGGGGCGCACATCGCGGCCGACGGCAACTTTTTCAGGATTTAAAAAGGCGGCAAAAGCTCGGCCCAGACGATAAGCCAGCTCTTCATTAAGCTCATCGGGAACCCGGCCGCGAATGTCGTAGGCCTTAAAACAGGCCGTTGAGATCTCTTTTACGGTCATCAATTAACTCCTTAATTAACTACTTGTAAGATAACTTTCATAAGCGGCCTGAATGCCCTCTTCCAGTGTAAATTTCGGTTTCCAACCAAGTTCGGTTAAACGCGAGATATCAAGCAGCTTCTTCGGCATCCCGTCGGGTTTGGAGGCATCAAAAGCGATCTCACCGGGATAGCCAACCACACTCCGGACAATTTCAGCCAGTTCACGAAGAGTCTGATCAATCCCTGTACCGATGTTAAGCAGTTTAGTCGATTCATAGCTATGCATAACCAAGAGTAGAGCCTCGGCCAGATCATCGACAAAAAGAAATTCCCGCATCGGCTTACCGGTACCCCAGAGACCGACCGTTGCCGAGGCTTCGCAGGAATCCGGCAAACGTTTGTCGGCCGCCCCGCCACCACTTAAACAATGACCATTAAAAGCTGCAATCCGCATCAGGTTTACATAAAAATCATTGGGGATCGAACCGTAAATTTGCGCATCCGCAACCAGGGCCGCGTCATCGCCTGCCGCTGCCAGTTTAGCGAGATGGAATTTACGAATCATCGCCGGCATCGCATGGGAACTTAATAGGTCGTAGTTATCAAAAGGCCCATAGAGGTTGGTCGGCATCACCGGCACAAAATTAGCCTGACATTGACGGTTAAAAGCGTGACACATCTCAATACCGGCAATTTTAGCTACCGCATAGGCCGAGTTGGTCGGCTCCAAAGGGCCGGAGAGCAGATACTCCTCGCGCATCGGTTGCGGCGCCAGACGAGGATAGATGCAGGAGCTGCCGAGAAAGATAAGTTTTTGCACTTTCTGTTCACAGGCCGCCCGCAAGACATTATTCTGGATCATGAGATTATCGTAGATAAAATCGGCAGGCCGGCTATCGTTGGCATGAATCCCACCAACTTTAGCTGCGGCGAGGAAGACATAATCCGGCTTTTGGGTCACAAAAAAATCATCGACCGCCCCTTTTTCGATTAAATCAAGTTCAGAACGTGAACGTAAAGCCAAGTTTTCATAACCCGCTTTCTGCAAACGGCGAACAATTGCCGACCCGACTAACCCGCGATGACCGGCAACATAAATTTTGTCACTCTTTTTCATAAAAAATACCCTTAATTACGATCCAACACTTCCCGTTTCAATACTCATCGCAAGTAAATATTCGGCTTTGATTTCAAACTGTCTCGATGTGGGGACAGAATTTAATTCTGTCCCCGTGCGAAGCAGGGCGAAGCGACGTTCGACTCCATTTGCTGTAACTTT
>JAYEMC010000357.1:0-2132 GCA_034717935.1 Pseudomonadota bacterium
AAACCATTACATTAAAAGATTACGCCATTCATGAATGGACATTTCTTCCTCCACAAAAACGTCAGGAAGCATTTTCCACTATCTCTTCAACCATTTGCCGACACCTGCAAACCATGCATGCAGCCGGTTTTTTTCATTTTGACCCGAAATGGCGCAATATTCTCATCCGCAAAAACCCAGCGGAAAAGATAGAGGGCATCTGGTGGATCGACAGTCCACGCGGGAGGAAGCTGCCCCCTCGGCACCATGAGTACGGCATAGTCTACGACCTTACCAACCTCTGCCGTCTGGCACTCTCATTTTTGAGCCAAAGCCAACGCTTACGTTTTTTATATGCCTATTGCAGCCCGGACACAACCCGTAAAGAGATAAAAGAACTCGCTAGAAAAATCAACCAGCGCCTGCAACGCAAACCCTCCAGAGAGGTCAAACCGGAAAAGCGGACTCCCCTTTAAACGTCATTCCAGAGTCCAATTCTTTACCCATCAACTATAGACGGCATCGATCTCGGCCGCAAATTTCTTATAGACGTTAGCCCTTCTGATCTTCATCGTTGCCGTCATTTCGTCATCGTCGTGATCGAGTTCTTTGGTCAGGAGTTTGAAACGACGGATATTTTCAACCCGGGCAAATTGCTGGTTGGTTTTCTCAACTTCATCCTTGATCAGAGCAAAAACCTCCGGCAAGCCGGTAAGATTTTTGAAATTAGTGAAGGGGATATCTTTGTCGATAGCCCATTTGCCGACATTGTCAAAATCGATCTGCAACAAAGCCGCGAGATAGTTGCGGCCTTCGCCGACAACTATCGCCTCTTTGATATAAATACTGGTAGTCAGCATGTTTTCAATCTCAGAGGGAGCAATATTTTTGCCGCCGGAAGTGATGATAATATCCTTTTTGCGATCAACAATTTTGAGATGACCGTCATCATCTAAAGTGGCAATGTCACCGGTATGAAGCCAGCCGTCGACGATCACCTCTTTTGTCGCCTCTTCATTCTTGTAGTAACCGACAAAGATCGACTCCCCTCTTTTTAAGAGTTCCCCCTCTGCACTGATTTTAAAATCTATTATATCAATGGCCTTCCCTACTGTACCTAGTTTAATATCATCGCCCATATGGATGAAAGAGAGACCAGTACATTCCGTCATCCCGTAACCCTCTTTAACCGGGATGCCGATATCGTGAAAAAAGCGTAAAACCTCGGGACTGACTTTAGCGGCGGCAGAGAAACAAAAATGGGCCCGACGCAGACCGATGTAATTTTGCAGAGAGCGAAAAATCAGCCAGTAGGCGGCCATATCAAGTAACTTAAGGGCCAATCCAAGCGGTTTGTGGTTGAGCTGCAACTCGGTGCGTCTCCGACCAACTGCCATACATTTATGATAGAGCCAGCGTTTAAAGGGGGAGGTCTCCTTAATATTGATGATTACGGCCGATTGCAATTTCTCCCAAATCCTTGGAACACCCAAAAAAATGGTTGGGGCGATTTCGCGAAGATCGGCTTGAATAGTGGCAATACTTTCAGCAAAATTGACCGGATAACCGACAAAAATCGGCAGAAAAAGGGTAAAAATCTTCTCCGCTACGTGGCACAATGGCAGATAAGAGACCACCGTATCACCGGGAGTCGGAGCAATCGCCGTGATCGTGCTAAGCGTCGTTGCTTCAATATTGCGATGGTTGATCATCGCCCCTTTGGGTTTACCGGTTGTCCCTGAGGTGTAGATCATGATACAGACATCTTCAGGCTGACCCATGGCAACTTCTGCGGCAAAGAGGCCTAAGTTTTCCGCGGATAATTTGCGGCCAAGCTCTTCGACCTCCTGAAAAGAGATTATATTTTCTCTGTCGTAGTTGCGCAGACCTTTCATGTCGATGACAATAATTTTCTGCAAGCTTGGCAACTCATCCCAAACCTCCAGGATTTTATCGGCCTGCTCCTGATCTTCGCAGACGACAAATTTGGCATCGGCATGGTCAACCACATATTGCACTTCCGGATACGGACTTGTCGGATAGACTCCGACCGTGACCCCGCCAAGAGCGATAGCCCCGAGCTCAGCGTAGAGCCACTCCTGACAATTTTCACTGATAATCGCAAGATGATCACCCCGGAGAAAGCCTAGGAC
>JAYEMC010000358.1:0-10748 GCA_034717935.1 Pseudomonadota bacterium
CATGCAAACGATTACGGATGCCTCCGACAGCCAGCAACAAGAGGTCGCTACCGCAACTGAACGTGTGCAGGCCATGGGTGATACCGGATCCCAAGTTGTGAAAACCGCCCAGAAACAGGGCGAGCAAGTCGTTGCGGTTACGCAGGCGGTCACGAACATGGATCAGATCGCACAAGATCTAAGTACAACCTCCGCCAGAGCTATGGAGCTTGCCAACAACGCCCTTAAAGCGGCAAATGAAGGTACTGAATCAGTCGCCAGTACGGTTGAGGGTATGCATGCCATCGCCCAATCATCGGAACAGATCTCTGAAATCATCACCGTGATCACGGACATTACGGAGCAGACCAACCTGCTCTCTCTGAATGCGGCAATTGAAGCCGCCCGAGCCGGTGTCCATGGTAAAGGTTTTGCGGTTGTTGCTGATGAAGTTGGTAAATTGGCCCAACGTTCTTCCGACGCGGCCAAAGAGATCACCAAACTTATTAAAGACTCATCGGCCCAGGTTGCAGAAGGAACCCGACTTTCCGACCGTTCCCGATTGGCTCTGGATGAGATCGTTACCGGTAGTAATATTAGTTTGCAAGCGACCCGGGAGATTGGTCAAGCCACGGAAAAAATTATGGTTGGCATCAACGATGTTAATACTATGATGGAAGAGCTCAATACTCTGGCCCGCGAAATTGGAGAGATGGCTGGTCAACAGGGTGAACGACGGGTTACATCACAGACGGCCCTGGCCAATTTGATGGAAAAATCGACCACTATTTCCACTCTCATCCAAAATGCAAACTCAGGCCTTAGCGACATCGGTCAACAGATGGAAGAGATTGTAAATCGTAGTTCATCCTCGAAAGAGATGACCGATATACAAGCACAACGCTCACTGAATTTGGTGGAAATTACCACGGAATCAACGAAAAGCGCTCTGGAAACTAAGGAAGGAGCGGAAACGGTTGTCTCGATTACCAACCAGCTCCAGAAAATGTCCCAGGTTCTAACCCAACAGGCGGATCAGTTTAAGTTGGAAAGCGATTCTTAAGAGAGTTGAAGGAGATATTTGCTATGAAAGAAGCATACTCTAATCTGGATGCTCAGGAAGAGAATGATGGGCTCATGCAACTTGTGGGCTTTGTTATCGGTCAGGAACTATTCGGGGTCGATATCTTGATGGTACAGGAAATTATCCGTGAAATGCCATTTACGCCGATCCCCAATTCGCCTGATTTTATTGAAGGGGTCATTAATCTGCGCGGCAATATCATTCCGGTGATAGATCTGCGCCGCAGACTCAACACCAACAGTACGAAATCAACAACCGGCAACATTTGGATAATAATCCTGAATATCAATAATCGAGTGGCCGGTTTTATCGTTGATGCTGTAACTAAAGTACTCAAAGTACCCTTAGAAGACATTAAACCGCCTCCGGATATAGTTGTTTCAGGACTGCAAAGCCAATACATATCCGGTGTTTGCCGGATTGATGAACGCCTCCTGATTCTTCTGGATTTCAACCGAATTTTACTTGTGGACGAAATTAAAAAACTTCGTGGTCTGAATGAAAATTAAGACAGCCTCCTAGCTCTCCTTTAGCTCCCGGAGGGAGAGAGGGGAACATAAAAAACAACCCCGTAAAGACAGGGTGAAAATTAATGGGCAAAAAAATATTGGTAGTAGACGACTCCACTATCATGCGCAAAATGATTGGAACGACCTTGCTTAAAGCCCACCACGAAGTGGTCGGTGAAGCCAAAGATGGAAATAGCGCCATTGATCAGTATAAATTAATTAAACCGGACTTAGTAACTATGGACATCACCATGCGAGGCATGGACGGTTTTACGGCAGCCGGCAAAATATTGGATTTTGACAGCGAGGCTAAAATTATTTTCCTCTCTAACCTTAATCAAGCGGACTATATTGAAAAAGCGCGCCAATTAGGAGCCAAAGGATACCTGAATAAACATTCCACCAAGGAAATCCTGACCCTGATTGATCAATTATAATGAGAAGGAGAATGTGATGGTAGATCTTTCCCTGCTTCAAGATTTTATTGCAGAAACAGCAGAATATCTTGAAGAGATGGAAGAGGGTCTTCTCCGTTTGGAAGCCGACCCCGGCAACCAAATGATGCTCGACGATATTTTTCGCTCCATACACACCATAAAAGGGGCGGCTGAATACTTGGGTATAGAACGGATTGCGGAATTGTCCCGCACAGCCGAGAACCTGCTCTATCAATTACGTCGAAGTGAGCTGATGGTAAGTCAGGATGAGATAGAACTTCTCATGCTCTGCCGAAAACGCATTGGCTTACTAACTGAAGATCTCGGTCAGTCGCAAACCGAACAGGTTGAAATAGACGATCTGATTGAGCGTATCCGAATTGTGGATACGACCTCTCAAATCTCCGAGGGAATTGATCGGGCGGCGTCCAAAGGTGATGATGCGGAGCTTCCCGACAAACTCGCAGAAGAGACGAAGATGTTTGCGGACAACGAAGATGATGAAGAGCTTTTAGCCATTTTCCTGGGACAACTGGAGGGAGCACTCATTGATCTGCAAACTCAAATGACAGCCTTGCACAGTGCTGATAACCTTAATCGGATTGCTATATTAGATTTTTGTCTGGATATAATCAACCCACTCCACTCTTCGGCCCACTACATGGGCTATGATCAACTCAACCACTTTTATGAAAAGTGGGTAAACGAGATAGAGAGAGTCAAGGAACAGCTTGGTAGCGATAATGATGAAGATGAGATTATTAACCCTTTTATCATTGGCTGTATGGAAGCCAACATTGCCACACTCGCCAGCCAGCACCCAACCCTTCAAGTCTCTGAGCCCGAGCCCACAGCCAACGTTTGCCAAACCGATGAAGAACCATCTCCGCCAACGGCGAGCACAGCAGAAATCCTCTGTGATGAAAGTGATAATCCAGGCGACATTCTGGAAGAGTATGCTGAAACGATGCCATCCCCCCCTGCAACCTCCGAAATGACAAATGTCACTACAACTGGTGAAGATGAGAATCTTTTTGAGCGTCTGAGCTGGTCATTTGATAACCGGATTAAGCAAAACGGTACGAAACAAACTGAAACCAACCTGACGGAAATTGAGTCCGAACTATTCTCCTCTGCGAAAACTCCAACGACGGCTCCCATAACTGAGCCCGAAACGCTTAACGTTGAGAACAAAGTTACCACCGTTATCTCGGACGTGCAAATTCCAACCGTCCCCACAATTTCGGCAGCGAACAGCTCCGCTGATATAGATAAACAAACTTCAATCGAAGAGATCGAGTTTTTGCCAATCGCAGACAACTACGAAGAGGACAATGACGAGGAGCTCTTTACCATCTTTCAGAATCAACTGAAGGAGAAGCTTAGCGATCTACAGACTCACACAACCCTCTTGCAGAAAGCCGACGGAAACAATCAAATTGCCATTTTAAAGACCTGCCTTAAACAGATCGACAAACTCTGCTTTTCAGCCAACTACATGGGCTATGCCGAGTTGACAGCTTTTTATGAAGAGTGGACAAAAGATATTACCGAAGCTCGCGTAAAGTTGCAAAACCATGAAGATGGTTTTATGCCCACCTTCATTGCCGAGTGTATGCAGGGAAACATCTCGAAAACCATCAACCGCTTTCCGCACCTAACTATTTTAGAGACGATCCAACCGGCTGTAAAGCCTGTGGAAACTCTATCAAGTAATCAATCAGCAACTGCCTCAGAAACCCCGGAGCCAGCAGTTGATGAAGATAAGCAGATTGATGATAGTTATCCGGACAATCAACCAACAATCTCCGATACCTCGATGCTCCCTGATTTTATTGTTGAAACGAGAGAACATCTTGAAGATATGGAAGATAATCTTCTCGCTTTCGACACCAATTCCGATAAACGGGAGGCTCTTGACGATATTTTTCGCTCGATTCACACGATCAAGGGATCGGCGGAATATTTGGGCATAGAACGAATTGCCAAACTGACGCACAACCTTGAAAATCTGTTGTACCAACTGCGCCAGAACGAATTGACGATAAATCGAGAAATAATTGATCTTCTCATGAGCGGTTGGGATCGCATAACTCTGCTGACCGATAATCTGGAGCAAAATCAAATCGAGCAGGCCCCAATTGACGATCTACTCGGACGTATTCAACTTATTGATGGCAGCTCTAAGACCTCAGCCATCAATGAAACCACAACCGACAACGAAGAGCCGGAAGCGGAAATAGAAAGTCCAGAGATAAAGAGCGAAGAAACAACCCTGAAAGAGGAGAATAAAGCTCTGCTCAAGGGAACCGATCGTCGTAACCTTGATGATCAAAAAAGGCGTCGTCAATCCGACAAAGTTAACGAGAAAACTCTCAAACAAAGCATCCGGGTTGATGCCGGCAAGATTGACGCTTTGATGAATCAAGTTGGTGAACTGGTAGTTAGCCGAGCCGGTTTCACTCAGCTCCTCAGTGACATGCAAACACTTCAAGATGAGTTAAAACAGAAATTCAAACTTGATCTCCGAGAAATGCGACAACTCTCCGGCATGACCACCCGCCTAAGTGAAGCTACAGCCCTTTTTGGCCTGGTGACCAACGAACTTCAGGAAGAGGTCATGAAAGTTCGCATGTTGCCGATCTCCCAGCTTTTCAACCGCTACCCGAGACTCGTTTTTGATCTGGTTCGCGATAGTGACAAACAGGTAGAGTTGGATATCCATGGTGAAGATACCGAACTCGATAAAATGGTAATTGAGGAAATTTCCGATCCTCTGATTCATATTATTCGCAACGCCATAGATCACGGAATAGAAAGTAAAGCTGAACGGCTGGAAAAAGGTAAACCGGAAGCCGGGACAATTCGCCTAAAAGCCTACCATGAAGGCAACCACGTAGTTATCGAAATCATGGATGATGGCCGTGGGCTCGATCTGAACCGCATCAAGGAAAAAGCTCTGACTGGAAAGTTCGCTTCACTTAATGAGCTGGAAGAGATGTCCCCCCGGGAGATAACCGGGCTCATTATGAAACCCGGCTTTTCCACCGCCGATTCGGTAACCCATATTTCCGGCCGTGGTGTCGGCATGGATGTGGTGCGAAAAAATATCGAGAAACTCAACGGTACGATTGAAATCGAGACGACACCGGGCGCCAGTATGCATTTCCGGATAAAGATCCCGCTAACCTTAGCCATTATCCCAGCATTACGGATTAAAGCAGGATTGGAGCTCTTTACCATCCCCCTTTCTACCGTAGAAGAGACATTAAGAATTTCCCAAAATGAGATCTCCACCATTGAAGGTGCCGAAGTAATGACATTTAGGGGAAGTACACTGCCATTAATAACTTTGACCGATCTCTTCAGTCTGGGAAAAAGCTCTAACGACCCACAATGGATTTTTGTTGTGGTGGTCAGCACGGGAATGAAACGTATGGGACTGATAGTAGACAGTCTCCTGGGCCAGGAAGAGATCGTCATCAAACCTTTAGAAGATTATATCCAGGAAAAAAGCGGCTTCTCCGGAGCCACCATTCTTGGAGATGGTAGAATTTCCCTTATTCTAGACGTTTACGAACTGATCAACCTTTCCATTAATAAAAAAATAAAAAAATTTGAGCTAGCGGGAGAATCGGAATAAATCCGACATGATGCTTAAGGAAAGTTCTATGGATGACAGCCTAAAAAAAATTCTTCTGCTAAACAGTGACTCCAACGCCAGAGTTTTCCTGACTGAATTTCTTTGCAACCAACCCGAACAATTCCAACTGTTAACCTCAGCAACGAATGAAAATACATTCGAAATTCTGGCAACTGAAGATATTTTTCTACTGGTTATATTCATTGAAGAGTGTCAAGATTTTCCCCATGCATTGCTTAAAAAAGTTATTGCCGGCTACCCGCAACTTGAAATCATCCTGGCACTACCCAAAGACAACGATCAGATACGTAATGCAATCCCACCCCATTCATCTCTGCATGTTTTAGAAAAACCATTCGAACTATCTCTCATTGATCGTCTGATCAAAAAAATATCATCTCATAAACAAAACCAGGGATTTACGGGCAAACTCAAGATCACCCGACTCGATGATCTGGTTCAGATGTGTTGTCTTTCGGGAACAACCATCACCATTCAAGTTAACAATGAGATGCACCAGGGAGCCATTTTTATTCAGGAAGGGGATATCGTCCACGCTCAATGCAGTGACAAGGAGGGAGAAGAGGCTTTCTACACCATTATGACTTGGCATAATGGTGGTTTTGAAACTTTAGATGGCAACCCCGGTCAAGATGTCACCATCACCACAAATTATCAGTATCTCCTACTTGAAGCGGCTCGCCGCAATGATGAATCAGGTAAAAAACTCGAAGATGACAATACTCCGACAATGACTACCAAGATAAAATCCGCCGAAGCTGGCAAACTGCGGGTGTTGATGGTCGAAGATTCCACTCTCATGGCTAAAATCATGTCGACTATGCTCCTGGTGGCCGGCGATATAGAGGTTGCCGGCATTGCCCATAATGGCAAAGAAGCACTTGAAATGATGGAGTTATTACAGTTCGATGTAATCCTGCTCGATGTCAATATGCCGGTGATGAACGGCAGAATCACAATGAAACATATTATGATCAAAAGCCCCTGTCCGGTCATAATTATGAGCAATGTCGGCACCAGAGCACCTGAAGCCATCCTCTCACTTCTGGATCTAGGCGCTGTGGATTTTATAAGTAAACCGATCAGAGGTGAAAGCCCTCTACTTCAACAACAGAAAATTGTCGAACGTATTCGCGAATCGGCACGAGCCCAAACCTCCGTATTTAAGCGTTTTCGTAATTCAAAGGTTATTCAGAACCCGATTAACAGTGAAGCGGATTATGGTAGATCGACGGCAGAACGACTGGTTATCGTCTCTTCCGGATGCAGCGGTCACGGAGCGCTCTATCAACTGGTCTCCGGAGTGCGGGAGACCGAAAGACTCTCCTTTGTCTGTCTGAATTCGATCCCGGTGACTTTTTTACCGGCTATGTCCTCTCATCTCGGCCGCTTGTGCCAACAGAATGTAACCCCGATAACCGACGGAACCCCTTTACAAAACGGGCGCTTTTACATAGATTCACAAAAACGCTCATTACGTCTACAAGAATCCGACAATTCAATCCTGCTTAGATCTCAACTAGGAAGACAGGATTCCGAAAACGATCCCGGCTATTTTGATCTTTTTCTTTTTTCAGCGGCTGATTTTTTTCAAGACCGACTACTTATAATACTGCTTTCCGGTGCTGAAATCGGCAATATGGAGGGCTTGCACTATGTTCGCGAAAAGGGAGGCTCAATTTTTACGCAACACCATTCAAGTTGTATGATGCCCGATTCCCTGACCCCGATTATACAAGAAAAGCTTACCGATGAAGAGATCCAACCTGAAGCCATAGCCGGGCGGGTTGTTAGTTGGACCGATGAATCGTTTCTGCTTTAAGAGCTTTAACCGGCACCATAGGAATAGATAATATGGCAGTTAAAACAACCTCAGATGAGATACTGAAAAAGATAAAGGTTCTGATTGTAGACGATGCCGCTTTTATGAGAAAAGCCATTTTCAATATGATTGAGGGCGATGCGCAAATTGAAGTCGTCGGCACCGCACGAAACGGACAAGAAGGCTTAGAGCAGATAGAAAAGTTACATCCGGACGTCATTACGCTCGACATCGACATGCCGATCATGGATGGGATTACCAGTATTCGCCACATCATGATCAAGTCTCCGGTTCCGGTTGTCGTTTTAAGCTCACTATTTAACGATGGGACGATTACCTTTGATGCCTTGCGCCTGGGGGTTGTCGATTTTATCCCCAAACCCTCAGGTGCAGTATCTACGGACATTGACCGTTCGCGTCAACATCTAATCGATCGCATAAAGCTGGCAAGTGAAGTCAATATGAGTAATATCCGGCGCGTTCGCCTGCCGCAGTGGGAGATGAACAAAAATCTTGACCACTACGGTTACCGGCCATTGGATTACCTGTTGGCTCTGGGTACGACATTGAGTGGTCCCAACACCATTGTTCGCCTGCTGGCTAATCTACCCCCCACGCTGCCGGCAGCCGTGGTTGTAGTTGTCGAAATGTCGCCTAAAATACTCAGTGCTTTTATTGAACGGTTTGATATGTTAGTACCTTGGGAAATTTGCGAAGCCCAAGATGGCATACAGTTGAAACAGGGGGTCTGCTATCTCAGCTCCTATCAAAACAGTATCCGGGTTCAGACCCTGCCCGACGGAACTTACGGTTTAAAAAAGGCTGAAACTACTTACGAACCTCTTAATCAACTCTTCACCTCGGCGGCTGACGCTTTTCAACAAAATACGATTGGGGTTCTACTTACCGGTATCGGCACTGATGGAGCCGAGGGTTTTGCCTACATCCAGAAAATGTCCGGCGTAACTTTGGCACAAAACACCCAGACCTGCGTCTATCCTAACCTGACCGACAATGCGATCAAACGAGGAACCGTCAACACCGTACTGGATGAGACGGAATTACCGCAAGCGATCATCTCTATCATGGATGAATAGCTGAAGAGGTAACTAAAGGAGTTTTAATGATTGTCGTATGTGAACAATGTAACAGCCGCTTAAAACTTGATGAGAAGCGATTGACACCCTCAATTAAGAGCTTTTCAGTGCAATGCCCCAGTTGTCGACATATCTTCACTATGGTTCTGCCGGATCAGGTTCAGGAGATAGCCCCTATCGTCGACCGGACCGAGAGCCAAAGCCGGAATCGGGACGGCTTCACGATTGTAATCACTAATCAGAAAGGCGGGGTTGCCAAAACTTCAACCTGCCTTAATCTGGGATTATCTTTAGCACTATTGGAAAAAAAGGTATTACTCATCGACTTTGACGTTCAAGCTAACCTTACAATTTCAATGGGCTACCAGAATACCACCTCTTTTTATAACATCCTGCACGGTAACCAACAAGAACTTGATTCGGCTCTAATTCAAACTTCGTACCCGGGATTGTGGTTATTGCCGTCCAATAAAAACATGGTTCTGCTGAGCAAAAAGTATTTTGGCAAAAATGACTATGAGTATATCCTCAATGAAAGACTCTCTTTAGTTAAAGAGCGTTTTGATTACATCATTATTGATACTCCGCCATCAATCGAATTCCTTACCATTAACGCCCTGACAACTTCGGATCTGGCCATTATTCCGACCCAATGTGATTATCTCTCAACCCACGGCGTCGATCAGGTGCTCAATATCATTAACCTGATTCGCAAAAAGACCAATCCTGCCATAAAAGCCCGGGTTCTTGTCACCATGTACGACGAAGCCGCAACAGCATCGCGAATGATTTTCAGCAAGCTTAAAACCCTGCATCCGATGCGCATGTACCAAACCGTGATTTCTCAGGATGAGCGTTTGCGTGAGGCTCAAATTATGAGCATGCCGGTTATCAATTATGATCAGAAAAGCCGATCAGCACTCCAATATATGGAACTGGCCCGGGAGATTATTAGCTTCCCGCCTAAAGATCAATAAAAAACATGCACAACCAGGATACAAAATTTAGATATACCCTGCAACGAACCATGATCATCTATTTTTTACTGATTGGTTTTGCCGCTCTCCTGCTCGGGGTTGAATTTATTACAGAAACCTATAACAGTGAACTTAGAGGAGCATGGCTAACCAATATTGAAAAGATTGTCGGCCAAACCATCAACTCCCCTGACATTTTCCAACCCCTCGACCGACTTAGATACAAAGCGGTTTTAATGATTGGTATCATTATGTCCGTAGTTGTTATTGTCTTGATGATGTTTATTAAAAATATCACCGAGCCATTGCAACATATGATTGAAAAATCCAATGAAATTTCCAAAGGTGATCTCAGTCAGACAATCACTATTGATGCCAATAATGAACTGGCTGATCTTGGTGGCGTTATAAATGAGATGTCAAGCAACCTCCAGGAAATCATCCATTTTTCACTAAACACCTGCGTTTCCGGCAGGAATTTAATCAGCGACGCAACAACTCTACTCGACCAGAGCTCGCTGATACCGGAAGAGTTGCTTGAAACCAGGAATAAACTAGCGGAACTCGATACGGAACTTACGACATTGAAAAATGTTGTCGACTGTTTTAAATTCTACTCCATCGATGAGACCCCGCATGAGTAATTTCTGGCCCGCCTTCCCGATGGGGATCTTGATCGCCATGATCTCTTCAATAGTCGGTATCGGTGGAGGTATTCTCTGGATGCCGTTTCTTTTACTTATTCTAAAATTAAAACCGGAAGCCTCAGTTCTCACATCGCTTATGATTCAAACTGTCGGTATGGGTTCAGGAAGTTGGGCCTACATCCGCCGGCAACAAGTCGATTTTAAACTGACCGGGCTCATGCTGGCGGTCACGGTTCCAGGCATCCTTGCCGGATCCTATATAACCAGGAAGATCAGCCCGGCTCATATTGAACTGATCCTCGGCCTGATAGCGATGACCACCGCCTTTTTGTTTGTTTCACTCAACCACAAATATGATGATAAAGGGCTACGGCGAGTTAAAATAGCTAAAGCCAAACCCTATATGCCTCTACTCTCTCTGATGGCGGTTGTCAGCGGAATGCTCAGCGTCAGTATCGGAGAGTGGATAATTCCGCTGATGCATGGCAAAATGAATCTGCGCATGAGTACCGCCATCGCGACCAGTATCACG
>JAYEMC010000359.1:0-2122 GCA_034717935.1 Pseudomonadota bacterium
ATCGCAAGGGCTATCATCTTGATCGCCCGTACGATCGTAACGCCAGTGTCCGTGAGGAGATCTCCGATTATATCGAGGAGTATATCTGCCCGATTCGTTACCACCATCATGAGGTCGGCATCAGCTCACAGCAGGAGATTGAAACCGAACTGATTCCGTTTGAGCATGTTGGTGACAACATCATGTACATCAAGGATGCGATTCAGCAGATTGCCCGCAAGCGCGATCTGACCGCAACGCTGATGCCGAAACCGATGCATGGTGAAGCCGGAAACGGGATGCATTTTCATATGCAGCTGCGTAAAAATGGCAAAAATATCTGCTACAAAAAAGGTGGTTATGCCGATCTCTCCGATGAGGCTCTCTATTTTATCGGCGGTATCCTTTATCATGGCCGCTCCCTGGTCGCCTTGACAAACCCGAGTACCAATTCTTACAAGCGGCTGTTACCAGGATTTGAAGCACCGGTCAAATTGATTTTTGGTCTGGCAAATCGGAGTGCAGCCATCCGCATCCCTAAGTATGCCACCAGTGAAGAGAACAAACGGTTTGAATTCCGTACCGGTGATGCCACCTGTAATCCATATTTAGCAACCAGTGCGCTGATTATGGCAGGGCTCGATGGGATAAAGAACAAGATTGATCCATCGGATCACAACAATGGTCCGATTGATGACAATATTTTCGATTGGCCCGAAGAAAAAAGTGCTCTCCTTCCGGCGATCCCCGCCAGTCTCGAAGAGGCACTGCAAGAGTTGAAAAAAGATCACGATTACCTGTTGCAGGGGGGCGTGTTCAGCGAAGCGCTGATTGATGGCTTGATCGAAGAGAAGATGAAGGAGGTCAACGAGGTCAACGAACGACCAACCCCGTATGAGATGAATCTTTATTTTAACCTGTAGAAGGTACGACCCCCCTGCTCACGGAGTTCGCTTCCCCCCTATGAAATAGGGGGGATTGAGGGGGGTGCCGTAGAGACGTTGCATGCAACGTCTCATTAACTACCACCCCAATATGGAGAAAAACAATGTGTGACACGTCGCTGCCCGCAATCAAGGAACAATTAAAACAAGCCTACAACACGAAACTTTTTTTCACCGACTTGAACGGTCGGCTGAAAAACCTTTCGGTTAATCCGAATGAGATCGAAAACATCATGAAAAATGGTGTCGGTATTGATGGTAGTTCCATTGCGGGAATAGCAACCGTTGACAACAGTGACCGGGTTTTAAAACCGGTGATGGAGAGTTTTCGTCTGGTCGATTTTGGCGATCGAAAGATTGGTTTTTTTGTTGGACAACTGTTTAATCAAGACGGTTCACGGACTTCGGTTGACCCACGCTATGCACTGGAGCGGGCAGTTGAAAAAGCGGCAACCGATAATGAAATAAAGTTTTTGATGGGGCCGGAGCACGAGTTCTTCCTGTTTAATGGTGATGAAATGAATGGTGATATTCATACCGATAAACTCGATTATTTTAGTTCAGGAGCGAATGACATTGGAGACGTAGTGCGCCAGGAAATTGTCAATGTGCTGGAAAAATGTGGCGTTCAGTACGAAAAAACTCATCACGAAGTGACCTCATCACAGCACGAAGTCAATCTTGAGCCGGGTGATCCACTCACTATTGCCGATCGGACAATTTTGTTTGAATTTGTCACCAAGGAGGTGGCGGCACAGTACAATCTGCATGCGACTTTCATGTCGAAACCTTTTACCGGTTTTAACCGGAACGCCTTCCATATCCATTGCTCTTTTTCTGATCTTGAAGGGAACGGCCTCTGTTACGACGAGAAATGTGCCCATGGATTGAGTGACAAATTGATGAACTTTATCGGCGGACTAACCACCCATGCCCGGGCGATGTCAATTGTGCAGGCTTCGACCGTCAACTCCTACAAAGCCTATGTTCTGGGTAAAGAAGCGCCAATTGTACGGGGCTGGGGATTGCAGAATCGTAGCTCCATGGTACGTATTCCCCATGCGTTGTCGACCAAAGCGACCCGGATGGAATTGAGATGTCCCGATGCGACCGGCAATGTTTATCTCCAATTCGCGACCCTGATTTTTGCCGGTCTCGATGGTATCAACACCAAGGCCGATGCCGGTCAGCCCGATATG
>JAYEMC010000360.1:0-10674 GCA_034717935.1 Pseudomonadota bacterium
CACGATCACGGCCAGCATAATCCCCATAATGACCATTACCAACAACATCTCAATCAGGGTAAAACCACGTTCATCTCTCTTCAGTTTATGCATTTTTACTTCCTCCTGTAAACAATTAAAGGTTAGTATTTTACAACCGAAAAAACTGTAATAAAAAACAAGAAAATGATTTTGAGTAAAATATTTATCGTTTTTAAGTTGAAGCGGGTAATATTGAACTTTGCTTCGCCCCCACTAACGGGGTCACATCTTGACAAATGGCGGAATAAAACATTAATTTTACGCGAACCTTCCGGCCGCCAAGTGTCAAGAAATGACCCCAGCCAAGACAGGTTGCACGTTTTTTTAATGGGGGCAGCCACCGATTAACACCGGTTAGTTTGTTATTTTGGCTTCGCCCGGTTTTAAGGGGGGCACCCCTCAGAGCGACAAGCGGCTTCGCCGCCGCCTGGAGTGGTTTCCCCGTACCAGAAAAACAACCCGGCAATGAAGGCACTTCTGCGACAAAATCACCATCTTCATCACACTTAATAAGAACTCGAAACTTCATCTCTCTCTCACCAAAAAATGAGCAAAATGGTATAAGAAAAAAGCAACAGGGTCGGTTGTTTTTTTAATTATTCTAAATAATCTTCAAGGATCAACACCTTAAGATCGGTTACTTTCTTTAAAGCTGAATCATTAGTCAAAAACAGGTCAGCTCCATAAATTACCCCTACTGCTATCTGAATTGCATCAGGAGTTCTGATTGAATATTTAGCCCTAAGTTTTGACGACAGCTCAGAAACTTCATGGCAAACTTCAAAAGTGGCTAAACCCTCAGCATTCAATAATATATCACGATATTTTTCAGCTAAAAACTCATTTTTTGTTTTAAACGGAAGAACCAATACCTCCAACAATGTAATGGTTGAAGTTAACGCATCAATTTCTCCATCATTTATCTCGATGAAAAGCGGCCTTAACGTTCCCACGTATTTTGGGTTTTTTTCAATGAAATATATAAATGGAGCTGTATCTATACAAACTCTCAACCCTCGCAGGTCATCAGCTAAGCCCAAGAGTCTCTCTCCTTATGAACATGCTCTTGAGCATCAACACCTTTCCACAGTTCAAAACCTAACCCTTCAAGCTCCATAATACTATTTTTTTTTCTTTTTTTTCCTATGTTTTTTTTTAACCGTGTTGAAATGATTTCCAAAAGGGTTAATTGTTCATCTGTTCTTAAAAACCTAACTCCTCTTACATAATCATCATAAGAGGGATGCATACTTTTTATTTCCATTTTTCCGTGTCCTTTGTTATCTCAACGACTGCGCTCTCGCCTTTGACTTTTTTCGTGTATTTCGTGTATTTCGTGGTCTCGCTTTTGACCTTGCTGACACCTTTAATTTTACTTTCTCCCCCTATCTCCCCATCTGCCGCTCATGCCAATCAAAAAGGTTCTCCTCCCGACCGCCATATTCCTGATCGTCATAGAGTCGAACAACAAAGATCCCGTATCGCAAACCTTCATACTTTTCGTGGTTCATCGCACCGTACCAGGAACCGCTCTCAGCATCGACGGCTATCGTTGAGGTATAGAGCAGATAAAAATTAAGATACTCCTGCGAAATCGGATCGGGCTTAACCGCAAGAAAGAGCAGGCCCGGTTTTTTGCTCGGGATCGGTAACTCATACTCATCATAAACCACGGACTCTTCCCGAACCACTTGATCATCGTTTATTGCGGAAAAATAGTCAACAAAATTAAATGGATTTTTAGGCCTCTGCTCAACCGGCATGAGCGCCTGAACCCCGTCAAAGGCTGCATTACCGGTATACTTACCAGATAATTTATAATTTGTAAACTCCGGCTCCAAAAGCTCTATATCTGAATAAAGAAAATCTTTGGTCGTAAAATTGGTTCCGCCGTACTGATTACGAGCCCTGTCCTCAGCCCAGATCATAATTGTTGCAGCGATCTCTGAACCACATTGACGCACCTCGGCAAATTTGGCATCAAGCCGGGCGCGCTGGGCCCGGGGCACAATCAGAGCCAGCAAAAGACCGATAATCGCCATCACCAAAAGCAATTCAATCAGCGTAAAACCATTTTTTCTCTTATCGACGGTTTTTGACATTTCTTTAACCTTAGTATTCACTCACATCCCTCCCCCTGATCCGACCGAAGATGAGAGCTCGGAGACCAGGTTGTAGAGTGGCAGAAGGATACCCATAACTAGAGCCAGGGCGAGACCGCCCATAGCAAATAGCAGCATCGGCTCGAGCATGGTCAGAGCCGTTTCAATCTTACGTTCCAGATCTTCGCTGTAGTATTCGGCGACCAGATTCATCTGTTCAGGCAACGAGCCCGACTCTTCTCCAACCGCAATCATGCGGATCGTCATACGCGGAACATAGCGGCTCTCACGCAGGGCATCGGAAAAAAGTGAGCCTTCGATAATTTTCTGCCGGGCCCGCTCCATGGTCTCCTGAAAAACCAGGTTATTGATAGAGAGCAGTGACATTTTAATACCTCGGATAAGATCGATCCCGGCATTACTGATTAGTGCCATATAACGCATAAAAAAAGCCATCCGCATCTGAATAAAGAGTTTCCCCAAAGGCGGCAGATTGAACTCAACCCAATCGAGATAGCATTTAGTTTCATCCCGGCTGCGCATAACAAAAATAAAAACAATAAAAAGGACAATGGCCAAAGCGTACCAGTGACCACTAGCCTGGAACGATTCCGAGATCGCCATAATAACTTTGGTCACCGTCGGCAACGGCACCTCAAACTGGGTCAAAAGTTCGAAAAGAGGGGGGAAAACTTTAGCCAGAAAAACATAAGCCGCCAAAAACAGGGCCAGCATGATAAAACAGGGATAGATCAAGGCTTTACGAACATTACGAATAAGAGCATCGATCTTTTTATAATGGATCGCCATATCGGACAAAGTCCGGTCGAGATTACCCGACTGTTCACCAATCTCGGCCAGGTTGACAAAAAGTTTCGGAAAGGCCCCGCTTTTAGTCAGGGCCTGAGAGAAACCATCACCAGTCATTATGTCATTGACGATCTTTTTCAAAGATTTTCTTAAAATTTTATTCTCGCTGTCACTGCCAAGTTCATCCAGACTGCGAACCAAGGGCACCCCGGCTCTCAGCATCACTGAAAGATTATTACTGAATTCGACAAGATCGCGACGGCTCAAACTACCGACGGCAAAATCGTCAATCCGGTTCAAGAACTGTTTCAGCTTATCTTGACGCGCTTCAATCAGAAAAAGGCCCTGGCTCTTAAGCCGGGCCGCAAGCTGAACCTCGTCAGGAGCAATCTGGCTGCCCTTAATAATAGAGCCCTCGGCGTTAGCCGCTTTATAGGCAAATTCCGGCATTACTGGGTCACCCGCGTAATCTCATCAATCGTGGTGATACCGGTTTTTACTTGATCCAGGCCATATTCAAGCATCGTCACCATACCTTCGGCAATCGCCTGCTCTTTGATCGCTTTAATCGAGGCCTTGGTACTCACCAATTCACCTAAATCGGGGCCCACCGTCATTATCTCATAAATACCCAGGCGACCATGATAACCACTCTCACCACAAAGTTCGCAACCGCGACCACGAAAAAGAGAATCGGCAGGTTGAAGCCATCCGGAAAACCCTAACTCCTCGATTTCAGCCGCACTTAAATGGTACTCCTCTTTGCAGTTTGTACAGATACGGCGTACCAGCCGCTGGGCCACCACCGCTTTGAGAGTGGAGGGCAAAAGATAGGGTTCAACCCCTAAATCGAGAAGCCTGGCGATGGTCGAGGGGGCATCGTTGGTATGGATAGTCGAGAGTACAAGATGGCCGGTCATGGCCGCCTGCAGAGCCATCTCGGTAGTCTCCAGATCCCTGATCTCACCAACCAGGATAATATCGGGATCCTGGCGCAAAAAATGGCGGATCGCCTGAGGAAAACCGAAATCTATTTTTTTGTTAACCTGAGACTGTTTAATCAGCGGCATCTGATATTCGATCGGATCTTCGATCGTTAGAACATTCTTCTCCAGCGCGTTGACCAGACGCAGCATCGCATAGAGGGTCGTCGTCTTACCGCTGCCGGTAGGACCTGCAGCCAGAACGATACCAAAAGGAATGCGAATCAGACGCTCAATTTTCCGGCGCAGCTCCAAGCTCATCCCGAGAGATTCGAGCCCCTGGGCGACACTGGTTTTATCGAGAATCCGCAAAACCGCATTTTCACCAAATTTTGTCGGAATCAGAGATGAACGAATATCGACCGAACGACCGGAAAAAGCAAACTGGAGTTGACCATCCTGCGGGAGTCGGTTTTCGGCAATATTCATCCCCGAAAGCACCTTGATCCGGGTTATCAGGGGGATATGAATTGATCGCGCCATAACATACTCGCCGCGCATAATTCCATCAACCCGAAAGCTGATCCGGGTAACCATCTCCTCGGGACTCATGTGAATATCGGTGGCCCGATCACGAATCGCCTTGATAAAAAAAAGTTCCAGCAAGCGGATCACCGGCGGTTCAACCTCGCCTTCGGCAACCCCGCCGCCACTCAAAGCGGCCGCCATATTGCGGCTCACCTCTTCATCAATTGAAGCTCCTAAACCATACTGAAACTCAATCGTCTCCATAACCGATTCAAGATCGGCGGCATAGATCATCAGCGGTTGCTTGACGAGCCGGCGCAAACCATCAATCGCCACCACATCGCTGGGATTATCCATCGCCACTTTGAGGTTTTCACCCTCAACCGCGTAAGGCATCAAACGGTAACGCTCAGCAAAACTTTTATCAACAAGTTTAACCGCAGCCGGTTCGACAAAGGTGGTTTTAAGGTCAACAAAAGGCAGATCATTAGAGATTGCTACAGCCCGGGAGAGCTCTTTACGATTAACAATTCCGAGGCGCAAAAGAACATTACCCAAAAGTTCACCGGTACTGCGCTGCTCTTTTAAGGCCAGTTCGATCTGCTGATCGGTCGCCATCTGTTCATCGGTTAAAACTTCACCTAAACGCCGCATTTTAACTACTCCACATAATCGGTCAACAATTTGATACGCGACCGGATACGCCGTTCAAGCGGACGGTCGTTTTCAAGAAAGCGACTTTTCAAGGCCTCCCGATAGAGGTCAATAGCCTGATTAAAGGATTTCTCCCGCTCGCAAAAAGAGGCATAAGCCAGCAGAGGTTTCAACCTTTGCGGATCGAGGGCAACCAGATTTCGGTAATATCCGGCAGCCGCCCGCTTATCGCCACTTTGCAGGGCCAACCAGACCAGATTATTTAGAGCACTTCGAGAACCGGGATCAAGGAGCAGAGCCGCGACAAAAAGTTTTTGCGCACTTTCATAATCATCTGATTTAAGCTCAATCAGGCCCTGATTGACTTTAACCCGGGCATCAAAAGGATCGTTGCCGGCGGCCTTAATCAGCACTTTTCGTGCCTTTGCAAAATCATTACCCTGCAACAAGATAACTGCCATATTGAGAAGAGCTTCCTGATGTTTTCGATCAAGCTCTAAAACCTGATTGAAATAGTAGTAAGCCCGACTCCGGTTACCGGAACTTAAAGCCAGTACTCCAACCTGAAAAAGATGATCGATATCATCTTTCCGACGAGGACGACGTACCCGGGCAAGAGCTGGTTTGCTGATTTTCACCCCATCAGCACCGCTTGAGATCGGCACCGAACTTATATTGACGGAACCCGGTTCAGAATTGACCATTTCAGTTTCAGGCTCAACCGGGAGGCTGTCAACGTCTGAAACCGGTTCAGGTTTTGCTGAAAAACCCGGGGTCGCAACGTTGTCGGAAGCGGCTGAATTTCGCTTTTCAGACAAAGGGGAAGCTTCCGGCAACAACCCTTTTTTCGCAATCTCGCCAACCGTAGTTCGTGATTCAGACTTGACGATACCGTTTTTGACCTCACGCTTAAGGGGATGATTCTCTCCGGCTTTCCTAACCTTTTTCAACAAATCTCCGCCTACCGTCCCACTCTCTATCTTCTCACCAGCTACCAAATTACTATCTGTAGTGGATCTTAGAGAGTCGGTTTGATCGGATTGCTTATTTTCTGATTGGTTATTATAAGTCGACGGGGCCGGCGGCATGGTAAAATAGTAAGCAGCTCCCCCGAGCAAAAGAGTGAGAACCAATAACATTACGGTTTTAGGAGAGATTTTCTTCTCTTTATGAGCAGGGTTTCCCCCGCCCTGCGCTTGCCTCATCACCGGCGGAACTTCGGCCGAAGCGGATGATGACGACTGCGTTTTTGCAGCCCGGCTCTTCTTCAGATAATCGTTAATCAGGCTCATTCAGAAACCACGCTCGGGGTTAACATAACGACCAATTCAACCCGTTCATCAACATCTTTCCGGCGACGAAAGAGGCCCCCGACAAGGGGAACATCACCCAGTATAGGTACCTGTGAACTGTTATTAGAAGTAATCTCGGTAATCAAACCGCCGATAATAATAGTGTTGCCGTCATCAACCCGAACAATCGTATCAGTCTGACGGGTATTGATAACCGGAACATCAAACGTATTATTATCATAGCTGAAGGTTTTATATTCGGCTAGTTCCGAAACCACCGGAATAATGTGCAGAGTTATCACCCCATCGGCATCAATCTGCGGCGTAATCCCAAGCGAGATGCCGGTATTTGCGGTCACCACTTCGGGTACGATTACAGTCTGATCATCACCGCTATTTTGTGCCTGCCACTGCAAATAGGGAATCTCGCGCCCAACCGTAATCACAGCTGACTGATTATTAAGCACACTTATTCGCGGCGAAGAGAGAACCTTGACATTACCCTGGGTCGCAAGGGCATCCAGCACCCCATCCAGAACATTTTTATGATCGGGATCACCCTTGTATTCGACATTGAGCCCGGTCGCCCCACTGGCAAAATTGGTCGCAACCGACAAAGTCCCTTTTTTAATAAAGTCATTGGCCAACAGATTCCAGTCAATTCCATACTCAAACCCTCGACTTAAAGAGACCTGGATAATCTTGGCTTCAATAACTACCTGACGACGCAAGGCCTTCTGTAATTTATCAAGGTAACATTCTACAAGAGCCAGATTCTCACGCCGATCAGTAACCACGATAAGGCCACCCATCGGATTAATCTCAACCCGAGCATCGGGTGAGAGCAGAGCGCCATCGCTCCCTCCACCGCCGGAACTGCCGCCCCCCAGAGCTTCTTCGATGGTTTCCCAGACCTGAAGATAATCGTCACTCGATTCTGTCGAGATTTCAAAACCACCGGCCCCGCCGCTCGACCCCCCGGGCCCGCTGTTGCCACCGGAGTCACCCCCGCTTTCACCTAAATTGGAGACCAGACTGTAATCAAAATGAAAGGTTCTTGTCTCAAAGGCCTTAACCGAGAGGACATTATCCTTAATAGTATAAAAATTTTCGCAAGCATCAAGCATCAACGACAAGGCTTGACGCAAAGAGAGATCGCTAAATTCAACCGAAATCGGATAACCTCGATCAACCCCTTTACCAATTACCAAATTGAGGCCGGCTTCACGAGCCAAACCGAAGAGCACACCTTCAAGCGGAGCTCCTCTGGTAGAGAGGGAAAAAAACATTTTCTCAAAAGGAAGCTCACCAACCATCGCCGCCTCAGGGGTTAATTCCGCCAGCGGCGGCAGATGTACCGGTGAACGTTGATAACCTGATGAACCAGAGATACCACCATAAGGCAAACGAGGCGGCACAGAAGAGGGAGGAGGAACATTCGAAGCCGGCGGAGCCAGGGGCAAGCATCCAGGTAGAAAAAAACTCAGAAAAAGACCCATGACAAGTAAAAAATTAGTCAACATCATCCTCACTAATGCGGGAATTACTCCCGCAACCCAAAAGTTACTGCAAGGCCCGCAAATAAGTGCTCTTATCAGAACATTTTCTTGTTATTTAACAAGAAAATGTTCTGTAAGGCACTAACCTATTTCTCACTTTTCACTTCCCCATCTTGTTCCAACAAGGGCTCAAGACGCCGCAGGAGTTCTTTAAGAGTGGCTTTCTGTTTTGCCGGAGCCGGAATTTCACTCTTCGGCCGAACTTTTTTCTTTTCGCTAAGAGGGCTCAACGCAGCGGTCGTATAGGCTCCAAGAGGCAACTTAACAGTTTCTTCAAAACGTTGCAAGCTGACTCCATCTTCAGTTATACGAGTGATACGATAACCTTTAAATATATCACCTTCCGCCACCAGGGTACCATCGAGCAGAGCGCTTTTTAGGTATTCACCAATCATCACCATCTGAACTTGGGCCAGAAACAGCTCTTCGCCCTCAATATAGCCATCCTCCCCGTCAATTTCACGCACGTCGGTCACAACCTCTATCACCGGATCAAGAAAGGGATTACGCAAAACCCGACGCGGAACAAACACCTCTTTTTCAAGCCGCTTCTCGGCCGCCATTTTTTTTATCAGATCCATGGTTGTCGCCACCTGCTTGCCGGGTGGCGGTGACGGCATTTGAGCAATACCCGGCAATGGAGCCGGGGCCTCCAATTTCAAGACCAGTCGCGGCTGAACCAGATAGAGGTTGAGCAAAACAACCAACAAGATTGCCGCCCCCAAAATCAACAGCGCCGGAATTAAAAATCCTTGACGCATCCTACTCTTCCCCCGCCAAACGACCGGCCAGCATAAGCTTATCGGGAATCATCAAACTTACAGCTAAACCTCCGGAAACCCGTCCCTGCCCTTTAGCGGAATTTATTTTCAAACGATTAACCCGCAACGGATAGTTGGGCTGCTCAAGGAGATAATCCAAAAAAGTCTCAGCCTCGGCAACCGTTGTAAACGTAAACTGAAAATTAAAATCACTCGCCCTTAACGGCACCGGTTTTTTGACAAATTGAAGCTGTCGGCGCATAACTACTTTAGCCTCAACATCGGCCAGGGATTCTGCGTTAAGAAAATCGAGAAACGCCGCAAAAACCGCCTCAGGATCCTCAAAACCCATCAGCACTGATGGGGGAATTGTTGCAATAATTTGACGATAATAGCGCAACTCTTTGTTATAGCTCAACTCTTTGTTACGTAACTGCCGAGCGGAGGATTCAAGGTTTGCAAGTTCCGCCTTAAGCAACCGAACATCGGCCTTACGACCTCGACCCAGAAGTCCGATCTGAAGAATCACCAGCAACACCAGCAACATAATAATCAGTCTAATTTTCATGTTGCTCAAGCTCCGCCTGGGTTTCAACTTTAAGTTCCATTTTAAAACTGAATGTCCGGGCTCCGGGAGTACTCAATTGTTTAGGCACATAACTTAAGTTTTTGACAACAAAAACGGATGAGGCCTCAAGCTCACTACCAAAAGAGCGTAAGCGCTCAAGTCCGGCTTGCCAATCCAAAGCCTTGACCTTGCCGCTTATCGCACTATGCCAGGAACCTGCTTTAGGGGGACTTTTACGACGACCACTACGTTTTTTCTTGTCCGGTTCGACGACAAAATCATCAATAATTATTTCATCTGTAACTTTTAAGGCGAACTCGGAAAGTAACATATTCCACTGCGGCCGCTGAAGGTAGACTTCATTATAATATTTTTCCCAACCCTTTAATGGCCGCAAATTTTTAACATCGCGCTGTAAAGCCAAAACCTGCTCTTTATGTTCATTGTAACGTTCAAGATTATGCTCATAACTTTGCAAAAGTTGACGTTTCTCCAGTTCCAGAAGAGTGAGCCAACAACCAACCCCGACGAGAGCAGCTGCCAAGACGCCATAAGCCAAAAGGTAGAGACGTCTGGAACGCCGCCCGGCCGCCACTTCAAGCGAGAGAAAGTTAAAATCTTCAACAACATTGAAATGCCCGAGCAGGTGGGCCAGCGAACCGATCTGGCCAGGATCAAGCCCGCCAAAAGGTGAAATATCGGGCATCTTGATGGTCAGGCCGACAACATTTAAAGGGAAACGCTCTAACCCTCGAACAACCGCAGGCCCGGCCAGAAGAAGCAGTTCCGTAGGAGCGGCCTGGCGAAACTCTTGCTTGAAAAAGGTCTGGGTCATAGCAATTTCGCGGCCAAGATCAACAATAAAACGTTCGCTCGCAAGACCATCAAGATCATCACCTTCATTCAGGCCGACAGGCACCGAACGCGCAATTTTAACCAGACCTTCAGGTGAAGAGACAACAATTTCAGTTAGCTGCCGACCGACCCAGGCGACCATAAATGAATTTGAGGATTCTATCAGAGAGGAGGCCAGTTTAGCCAAACCTGCAGGAAGTGAAGTAATACGCTTGACTTTATTTTTAAAAGGGAGAAGCTCCTGCCAGACCGGCTGGAGTTCCTGTTGCGGAATAGCAATGACGGGGGTACGCTCACGGTCGGCCTCTTCAACCGGCTGCCCATGATAAAATCCGACAACCAAGTCAACTCCACTGCCGACCTTGGCCTGAACACTTTTCTCAACCAAAGCGGGTAGATGTTTTTTACCAACCTTAGGCAACTCATCCCAGGCATAAAGTGCGGTCGGAAAATCCCCGGCAAAAAAAATCTCGTCGGCCCAATGACAAAGCTCAGGCAAACGTTCCGGGGTCACCTCAAGTAAAGAGCCAAGCGGTACCAGGGCATCACCCTGTCCCTCAACTTTTAAGGCGTGATATTCTTCTCCGAAACGACAGAGAGA
>JAYEMC010000361.1:0-10614 GCA_034717935.1 Pseudomonadota bacterium
TGAAAAATGGGGCTGATGTTAAGGTAAATCTCTTTCTCAACTCTTTTTCGGGAACCGGTTCATGGGTTAAAATGAATGGCCGGATAGTTCGTATAGAGAGTGAAGGTGTCGGTGTCTGTTTCGATGGTCATTATCAATTTGTTAATGAAGCTCCTGATCATAATATGTAATTGAATGATTTAAAATAGTGCTTAGGATTAATGAAGACCGGGGCAGCTTTTTGTTGTGCTGGTCTTTTTTAGTTGAAAGGGAGTAGGGTTTATGAATGTGTTGGTAACCGGAGCTGCTGGTTTTATTGGTTTTCATGTTTGTTTGAGGCTTTTAGCCGAAGGGGTAAGGGTTGTCGGGCTCGACAATCTTAATGACTACTATGATGTCAGCCTGAAAAAAGATCGGCTGGAAATTTTACGCAGAGAGAATAATTTTTCATTTGCTGAACTTGATTTGGTTGATGACAAAGGGATGCAAAAGCTCTTTAAAGAGAACTTCTTCGATCAAGTCGTCAATCTTGCTGCTCAGGCTGGTGTTCGTTATAGTCTTGAAAATCCCAAGGCTTATGTGGATAGTAATCTCTCCGGTTTCCTTAATATTCTTGAAGGCTGTCGCCATAACCAGGTTGAACATTTGATTTATGCATCATCAAGCTCTGTTTATGGGCTTAATACCCGGATGCCATTTTCCGTGCATGATAATGTTGATCATCCGCTAAGCCTCTATGCAGCCAGTAAGAAGTCCAATGAACTCATGGCTCATGCCTATAGCCATCTTTATAATATGCCGGTTACGGGTTTGCGTTTTTTTACGGTTTACGGGCCTTGGGGGCGTCCGGATATGGCCCTCTTTCTCTTTACTCGAGCTATTTTGGCGGGCGAGCCGATTCAGGTGTTTAATCAAGGTGAAATGCAGCGTGATTTTACATATATTGATGATATAGTTGAGGGGATTGTTCGCCTTCTTCCGCATCTTCCAGCCCCTAATCGTAATTGGAACGGAGCTTCACCCGATCCCGGCAGTAGTCCGGCTCCTTATCGTCTCTACAATATTGGTAACCACAGTCCTGTTAAATTACTTGATTTTATAGCTTTAATTGAGAAATCATTAGGAAAAAAAGCGGAAATGGAGTTGTTGCCAATGCAGCCCGGTGATGTTCCGGCTACCTATGCCGATGTTGCCGATCTTCAGGCTGCCGTGGATTTTAGTCCGAAAACGCCATTGGAAACCGGTATTAAAGAATTTGTGAAGTGGTATCGTGAATATTATGGATGTTAGGTAGGTCTAAAATTGGGATAAAAAAAGGGCCGCTTTTAAGTGGCCCTTTTTTTTAGTTTATGGGCTGTTAACCCAGGGCGCTGAAGAGGGCGCCTGGCTGACTGGCATTACTGGCCGCTGCCGGGCCGGATCCTAATTGTGCATATCCATAGCTCTGCTGGAGAGGAGTGTTTTCGGGTTGTTTGTCGTTGGCGCTAGTGGTTTGTGGTTCCGGGGTTGGGTTTTCATTTAAAGCTGATACTGCAGTAGGTTTAGAATTTTCAGTTTGTATGGGTGGACTTGGTTTTCTGGTTTCACCAATTTCTGACGGGACATTTTGTGGGGCTTCCTCAACTTGCAACTGAGTTACGACCTCGTTTTCAGGGAAGAGTGCTTGAGCCTCCGGTGCTGGTGTTACTCCTTCGTTTGTGCCAACGGAGGGTTGGGCTACAGGAGTTTCATTCCCCTGCTGTTGCAGGAGGGCAGTTGCCTGTTCACTTATCTCCAGTTGCTCCGTGGTCTGCGCAAAATAGTCCTCTACCGGGCTTGTTCCAGCTTCTTGAGGTTCAGGCGGCGCTTCCGCTGTATAAACCTCCGGGGCATCGGCCCCGCGAAATACGGCAGCGGTGGTTTCTTGAGAGAGATTGGGGTTCCCGTAAAATGCATTCATTTGCGAGTGTAATGACACACTGGTGCTTGCTGGTGGGGCTTCCATTTTAAGCTCCTTTCTCGATCCTTGCGTTAGGTCGGTTTAGCACTTTCTCATGCACAAACCTCGCATAGGTTATTCAGCCCAGTCCTCTAGTCAATGTAACATAAATGAGCTGAAAAAGCAAATAGAGTTAATTATCGTAACTATTCAGCTAATCCGCAAATTCAGGGTACACAATCCCGATTTCCTTCGGAGAATCAGGTTATGTCCCCAGAATCTGCTAAATTTCATCAATATACGACACTTCTCTGCTTACGCTGAATAGTTACTAATTATCTTCTTTAAATTGTAAATTGTAAAGGTTAGCGTACTCACCTTCTTTTTCTAATAACTCCTTGTGGTTGCCAATCTCGATGATGTGACCATCAGCCATGGTAACGATACGGTCGGCGTGGGTAATGGTTGAGAGGCGATGAGCAATTACCAGAGTGGTGCGATCTTCCATCAGGAAATTAATTGCATCTTGAACCTCACGTTCAGATTCCGTGTCCAGGGATGAGGTCGCTTCATCAAGGATCAGGATGGGCGCATTTTTGAGCAAAGCTCGGGCAATCGAGAGGCGTTGTTGCTGGCCGCCGGAGAGCTTGACTCCATTTTCACCGACGATGGTATCGTACGCCAGTGGTAGTTTACTTATGAAATCGTGAGCGTTTGCCGAATTTGCCGCCGCAATAAGCTCATCATCTTTGACGTCCGTACGACCGTAAGTAATATTGTTACGTACGGTATCATTAAAAAGAATCGTCTGTTGTGAGACGATCGCAATTTGTTGGCGCAGAGATGTTTGAGTGAACTCCCGAATATCTTGACCATCGATGCTTATTCTCCCGCTTTTAACATCATAAAAACGCGGTAGAAGGTTAACCAATGTTGTTTTGCCGCTACCGCTGCGACCGACAATGGCAACTGTTTCACCTTTTTTAATGGTTAAGGAGACTTTTTCTAGAACTTTATCCTCTTCATAGCTGAAATCGATTTCATGGAAGCATATTGTTTCATGAAAAGGGGCGAGATCGGTAGCGTTAGAGTTATCTTTTATTTCGGGTTCCTTATCCAGTAGTTCAAAGACCCGGGTGCCGGCGGCCAGGGCTTCCTGAACCTGGTTGTTGCTGCGGTTGAGGCTGCGAATCGGCCCGTAAAGCATAAAAAGTGCAGTCATGAAAGAGAAGAAACTGCCCGGCGTCGCATGGCCATTGATAACTTGACTGCCGCCATACCAGATGACTGCGGCGGCGGCTAAGCCCCCGAAGGTTTCTGAAATTGGGGCCGTCAACGATTTTACTCTGAGGCGTTTGATCATTAGATGGAAAAGTTTTTCATTTATACGGAAAAATTCGTTGCGGTTATAAGTTTCCATGGTGAAAGCTTTGATAATGCGGATGCCGGTAAAGCTCTCCTGCAAAAAGGCGGTGAGTTCAGCAACTTGAGATTGGCCTTTCTTACTGAAACGACGCAGTTTACGACTATATTTGATGATTGGAAAAAAGAGCAGTGGGAGAATTACGAGAGCGATGATGGCGAGTTGCCAATCGCGATAGAAGAGCACCCCGATAAGGCCCAGGGCAGTAATAATCTCTTTTAGGAGGCCGGCAATTACGCTAGAGACCGAGCGTTGAATCATTGCAATATCATAGATTACACGCGACGTTAGAACTCCACTGGGAATCGAAGTGAAAAATGAGAGTGAGAGGCTTTGGATATGATAGTAGACCTCTTCTCTGATGTTCGCTACAATCCGGTTACCGACAAAACCGATGAAATATGATTGCATGTAGTTGGCCACCCCTTTGACTATAAAAATGGCAATAAGACCAAGAGGCAGGAGTTTCAGCATTGCAGCATCTTGTTTGAGGAATATGTCATCAAGAGCCGGTTTGACCAGAAAAGCAATAGCGGAAGTCAGTAGAGAGAAAATGATCATGAAAATGATCGAAATTAAAAGCTGCGGCCAGAGCGGCTTGACATATACCAGTAAACGGCGATAATTATGCATTTTTTCTCAACACTCTAATTATGGCATTGGCAGCCCGTTGAGGGGCGCCGGCTTTTCCCAGCCGTTTTTTTAGAGCTTTGAGTTCCTGACAGACCTTATGGTAATTTTCAGAGTTGTCAAACAAGTGTCTCATTTTGGCCGTAATCTTTTCCGGAACTGCATCATCCTGAATTAATTCCGGGGCAATCTCTTTTTCAGCAATCAGGTTTACGAGACTGATGTAGGGGACTGAGATCAACCTTTTTCCAAGTTGATAAGAGAGTTGGTTGACTCTATAGATGACCACCATAGGGACTTCTGCTAACGCTGTTTCCAAGGTTGCCGTACCTGATGTAACCAAGGCAAAAGAGACCTTTTGCAGGGCCTGTGAAAGAGGTTGGCGGAGCAGAGTGACTTTGTCTCTCAGGCTGGCCGGTATTATATCTTTTATAAATTTGATAGAGATTGATGGGGCAACCGGAATCAGGAAACGGGTGCTCGGTTTTTCTCTTGTATAGAGTCGGGCCGCTGTCAGCATAAGTGGTAACAGGCGCTTCACCTCACCGTTGCGACTACCGGGAATTAGTGCAATATAAGAACTTTCACTGCGGGGCCGGCAACGAAAAGATTTAAACTCATCAAGTAGCGGGTGCCCAACATATTCGACCGCAACCCCGCGACGGCGATAAAATTCTTCCTCAAAGGGTAGGATAACCAGTATTTTTTCTACCAGTTTATTAATACTTTTAACTCGTCCCTGGCGCCAGGCCCAGACCTGAGGGCTGATGTAGTAGACAATTGGAATATTGAGCTTGCGGGCATAAGGGGCGACCAGGTGGAGATTGAAATCGGGAAAATCAATTAGAACCAGCAGGTCAGGTTGAGATTCTCGGAGATGTTTGCGGATGGCTCTATAGCCAGCTAAAATATCGGGCAGGCGGCTGACAACTTCGGTTATGCCGACTACGGCCAGGCGGGCCGAAGGGAAAATCAGGTCAACCCCGTTTTCTTCCATCTTTTGCCCACCGATACCGGAAAGCCTGATCTGCGGTAGTTGTTGGCGCAGGGCTACAGCCAGGTTGGCACCATGAAAGTCGCCGGAATCTTCACCGGCGACAATAACTATGTGAGGTTCAAAGTTCATAGCCAGGTATGTTGTTGTTCCTGGATTTTCTCTTTGATGCGGATTGCGGTTGACAGAGCCAAAAGGCCTTCTTCGCCGCTGATTATCGGTTTTCGGCGTTGGCGGACGGTATCGATAAAGTCCTCTATTTCAAGTAACAGGTTATCGCTTTTCGGAAAAGTTAGCTCTTCGGTAATGATCTTGGGCAATGGTTCAAGATAGGTGCCCTCCTCGCGCTTACAAATGGTGGCGGAAAAATTACCAAAGTCGAGAGAAAAATAGCTGTCCGGCTGAAATATCCTGATCCTGCGTTCAGGGTTTAAGGACACCCGGCTCGCGGTCAGGTTGGCCACTGTGCCACTTGCGAAATGGAGACGTACATTGGCAATATCGGTTTGCTTGGAGATCACCGGAACCCCCACCGCATCGATGCTGGTGATTGGACTTCGGGTTATCTCATGAACCAAGTCAAGGTCGTGGATCATGAGGTCGAGAATGACATCAATATCGACACTGCGAAAACTGAAAGGGGAGAGTCTGTGAACTTCGATAAAACGCGGATTAAGCAACAGCTCACGAGTTTTAGTGAAAGCCGGATTAAAACGCTCCAGCAGTCCGACTTGGAGAATACATTGGTGCTCCTTAGCTAGTCCAACCAGAGTTTCAGCTTCGGCTTCGGTCGTCGTAATCGGTTTTTCAACCAGTATATCAAGACCGTTAAGCAGAGCCTTTTGGGCCAGCTCAAAATGGGCTGAAGTCGGTGCGGCAATGGATACCACGTGACACTGTGAAAGCAACTTGTCAAGGTCGTCAAAGGCCGGGACTGAGAGTTTCTTGCCAATCTCCAGGGCTCGGTCGCGATCAAGATCGTAGACCCCGACCAGTTCGACATTGTCGAGCATAGCATATTTCTCGGCATGGTATACCCCGAGATGGCCCACCCCTATGACGCCGGCCTTAATAACCTTTAAATCTTCTATTTTCTTCGGCATACGCCCCGTTTCGACTCTTTTATAAAGTTGATCATATGTACGACTTCAGGGATATTCTCGACCTCATTTTCAACCCTCTCAATGGCTTTGACCAGTGAAAGCCCGGTTGTACGAAAGATGATGCGAAAGGCCTGGTTGATGGTTCTAATAGTCTCTTTACTGAATTTATGTCTCTTTAAACCCTCGTTATTAAGCCCGTAGAGTTTTGTGTGATTACCGTTGGCCAGGACATAGGGAGGGATGTCCTGGGAAACGCCGGAAGCTCCGCCAATGAAGGCGTAGGAGCCGATCCGGCAAAATTGATGAACGGCACTCAAACCCCCGATTATCGCGTGATCTCCAACCTCGCTGTGACCGCCAAATGTGGCCCCATTTGAAAGAATGATATGGTTGCCAAACTGACAGTCGTGCGCAATATGGGAGTAGGCCATAATAAAGTTGTGTGAACCGATTCGTGTATAGCCGCCGCCGTGTTCGGTTCCACGACTGATGGTTGCATACTCTCTGACTACGGTATGGTCGCCGATGACAAGTTCCGACCTGCCTTCCTGATGCTTGAGATCCTGCGGGTCAGTGCCGACCAGGGCATAGGGGTAGATGTGGCAAGAAGAACCGATAACGGTTTTGCCCTTGACTGTGGCATGGTGGTCAATAATCGTGCCGCTGCCAAGTTGAACTTCGCCTTCAATAACAGCATATGGACCGATAGTTACATTATCAGCGATGCGAGCCTGATCCGAAAGTATGGCGGTTGGATGGATTGTCGACATTTTAGTTTCCTATGCTGGCCATCATTTCAGCTTCACAAACCAGAGTCCCCTCGACTTCAGCCCGGCCGCCAAATTTCCATATATTGCGGCGTTGATTGATCAGCTTCATGGTCATAATTAAAGTGTCACCAGGTTGTACCGGTTTGCGGAAACGGGCTTTGTCGATACTCATGAAAAATATTTTGGTGTCCGGTTCTCCGGCAACTGTTATCTTCAATGACTCCAAGGCAAAAATGCCGCCGGTCTGAGCCATGGCTTCGATAATCAGAACCCCGGGCATGACTGGGAACGAGGGGAAATGTCCACCGAAAAAAGGTTCATTGAAGGTGACATTTTTGCACCCGACGATACTGGTGCCCGGGGTGAGTTCAAGGATTTTATCAACCAGGAGAAAGGGGTAGCGATGTGGCAGAAAACGCATGATCTCCTGGATATTCATTAGTGTTGATGTCGACATGCTTTATCCTGTTATTTATCTTTTTTCAGGTTGTTTTCAACCCACTTATCATAAGCTTTGATGAGCTCATCAGTAATATCATTGTTCTCATCCGCATAGATGATACCGCTTCGTTTTTCAAGGATGAGCTGATATTTGCCGCTTTTACCGAATTTCGTAGTCACTGCTTCCAGTTCTTTCAACATCTTTTTAAGGAATTCACCTTCCAAGGCTTTCATATCTTTTTCAGAATCGGAAACAAAGAGTTTAAAATTGCGTACCATTTTTTGGTAGGTATTCTCTTTTTCCTTGCGTTTTTCCTGGCTTAGCATCATCCCCTGGCGTTCCAGTTCTTCTTTCATGGCTGAAATTTCAGTCTGTTTTTTTTGCAATTCGGCTCGCAGTTCTTCCTGTTTGGCCTGCATTTTACCTTTGGCAACCTGTCCTTGAGCGGAAAGTGCCATGACTTTTTGCAAGTCGATATAGCCAAACTTGAATTCTTGTTCAGCGGCTTGAGCTGATCCGAGGCTCATAATTAACATACCCATGGCGATTACTGAAATTACTAGATACTTTTTCATTTTTTACTCCTTTAAGTTAAAAAAATAGTTACAACTCTTTTTTAAAAGAAATTTCCGACGGAAAAATCCCAAACACTGGTTTCTTCGTCATCTTCCGGGCTCAGGTTAAAGCCCCACTCGATCCTTAAAGGACCCATCGGTGATTTCCAGCGAACTCCGAAACCGACACTGTGACGCAGATCAAAACTCAACTCTTCATCATCATCAAAAGCTTTACCGGCATCATAGAAGATAACCCCTTTCAGGCCCATGTTTTTAATCAGGGGGAAGATCCACTCAGCACTTAAAATGAGCTCCTTGGCTCCGCCAATGACGTCGCCATTTTCATCTTCCGGTCCAGCTTCGCCAAAATCAAAGCCGCGCACGGACTTTAGTCCTCCGACGTAGAAGCGTTCGTAGAGTGGCAGATCCTCGCCCCCGTAACCATCGGCATAGCTCACTCGTCCCCAGAGATGGAAAGCGCTGTCCCATTTGAAAGGATAGAACTTGTGGCCTTCAAGAATGGCTTTGTAAAAATCATTGTCAAAGCCTAATGGTCCACCGGCAAAAACTACGGTTCCCTTAAGTTTATAGCCCCGGGTTGGGAAGAGATAGTTGTCACGTTTGTCCCTGGTCAGAGAAAAATAGACCTGACTGGTGGTTGACGTTCCATATTCATCCCATATATAGTCGGAAGCGGTCGAGCTGATATTCTCAATCTTGACTTTTTCCCAGCGGTAACCGGCCGACCAACTGGTGTATTCATCGATCGGTTTACCCAGACTGAACCGAAAACCCTGTTGGATAGTGTCGTAGGCATCATATTCATACTCTTCGTTATAGACGTTGAAACCGGAACTTATGTTCATGTCAAGAAAATAGGGGTCGGTCAAGCCTATATTGTAGAACTGGCGTGCGCCGGAAAGTTCAACGTTGAAGGTCGCATCGAGACCTTTACCGAGCCAGTTTGTCTGGGAGATGTTGGCAATCCCGATAATACTGTCGACTGTGCTGTAGCCCAGCCCGACACTGAAGGCTCCGGTCGAACCTTCAACGACTTTTACGTTGACATCAATGGTTTCATCGTCGTTCTGGATGGTCTGGATATCAGCTTCTGAAAAGAACTGGGTATTGTTGACCCTCTCCCGGCTCCTTTTGAGGGCTGACCCACTGAAAAGATCACCTTCGGAGAATCTGAGTTCACGGCGGATGACTTTGTCTCTGGTTTTGGTGTTGCCGCTGATATTGATGCGGCCGAAGAGAAACTTGGTGCCCCTGTTAATATGGTAAGAGACATCAATTGTCCTTTTTTTCGGATCAATTTTAGTTCGTGGATCAATATCAACATAAGCATGACCGCGGTCAGCGTAAAAGTTGGAGAGGGTTTCAATATCATTTTGCAGTTTAAGGTTGCTGAAGGTTCCGCCGGTTTTCCCTTGGAGAACTCTGAGCAGGTTGTCGGTTAACTCCGGTTCGCTTTCAGGGTCAACGACTTCAACTTTTCCCATCGTGAAGACTTCGCCCTCTTCGATATCGTAATCGAGATAGATCCATTTACGGTTATCGTCGAGCGTGATTTTAGCTTTGCTGATTCGAACCTGGACGTAGCCTTCACTGAGATAGAATGATTTGAGTAGTTTGGCATCATTGCCAAGTTGGTCTTTTTTAAGGATACCGGCATCAGTGATCCAGCTTAAGAAAAAACTGTAGGTTTTAGTCTGAAGTTTACGTCGTAAAGTCCATGATCTGAAGGTGTCATTACCATGAAAATTAATTTTTTTGACGTAACATTTCGGTCCTTCGTCGATAATGAAAATTACCTGGATGCGGCTCTTGCTTGCTCTCACCGTTTTAGTCTTAATCCGAACAGAATAGAAACCTTCCTCTTGATAGAAGGCCTTCATTTTCTCAAGACTCTCTTGGAGGCGTTCTTCATTGAGAATGTTAAAGGTATGTAGAGTGATCTCTTTAAGCAGATCTTTGCGTTTTACCTTATTATTGCCTTTGATGATGATTGCACTGATAGTTGGTTTTTCAACTACAATGATCGCGACTTCAACCCCATCTCCGACCGCTGCCAGATTGATCATCAAGTTATCGAAAAAGCCTAAGCTGAAAAGATCTTTGAGATCTTGATCCAGAATTGTCATTGAAAGCTGTTCACCGACTTTGGTTTTCATCTTATCGGTAATCGTATCTTTAGTGACCTTCTGGTTACCGAGAACGACAATTTCGACGACTCTTTTTTCCTCGAAGCTCTCTTCAGCGGCCCAAGTTAGAGACGAATCGCAAAAGAAGAGGAGAACCGATAGCGACCATAGGAGTCCTGCTATCAGAAACCGGGAGTGAAATTTTTGTTGAAAAATGGAGTTATGTGTCATCATGAATAAAAAAATTAGGTTTCTGCAATCTGGCCGTTTTCTATGAATAAAGTGTGATCCATTTGGGTCGCCAAACGTTGACTGTGGGTGACTAGTAACAGCGTGGTGTTGTATTCCCGGTTAAACTTCAGGAGTAGATCAATTATCTCCTGACTGGTGCCGGTATCAAGATTGCCGGTGGGTTCATCAGCTAAAACCGCCTTAGGTCGCATGATCAAGGCGCGGGCCAGGGCCACCCGTTGTTGTTCTCCTCCCGAGAGTTCCCCGGGTTTATGGCTCAGACGTTCTTCAAGACCAACTTCTTGTAGAAGCCGGCTTGCCATCTTTTTGGCCTCGGGCATCGATATACTATTGATCAAGGCCGGAGTCATGACGTTTTCTAGGGCAGTGAATTCCGGGAGCAGGTGGTGGAACTGAAAA
>JAYEMC010000362.1:0-2086 GCA_034717935.1 Pseudomonadota bacterium
TATGATTGTTACTTTTTTGCCGCCGACTGGCACGCTTTGACCAGCGAGTATCAGGATCCGGCAATTGTTAAAGAGAGTACGAGAGATATTTTTATCGACTGGTTGAGCGTTGGTATTGACCCGGAAAAGTCAACCCTTTTCATCCAATCCCATATCAAAGAACATGCCGAACTCCATCTGCTGCTCTCGATGATTACGCCTCTTCCCTGGCTTTTGCGCAATCCAACCTATAAGGATTCCCAAACCGAAGGACAGGGGGGGGATGAGGCAACCTATGGCTTTCTCGGCTATCCGGTTCTCCAAGCCGCTGATATTATTATTTACATGGCCAATCTCGTACCGATTGGTGTTGATCAGCTTCCCCATGTTGAGTTGACCCGGGAGATTACGCGCCGTTTTAATCATCTTTATGGTGAAACATTTCCGGTACCCGATCCGATTTTGACGGAACTCTCAAAAGTAACCGGTCTTGACGGTCGCAAGATGAGCAAAAGCTACAATAATGCGATTCATCTCTCTGACGATGCAGAGACGTTGAAAAAAAAGGTCAGCTCAATGGTGACCGATGTGCAAAGAGCTCGCCGCAAAGATCCCGGTGATCCGAAAAAATGCAACCTTTTTCCTCTGCATCCGCTCTATTCAAAAGCGGAAGAGGTGGATGAAATTTGCGCTGCCTGCCCTAAAGCCGAGATCGGCTGTGTTGATTGCAAAAAAATTCTTTTGCGCAATCTGATAAGCGGTTTGGCCCCGGTTCACGAAAAACAACGCTACTATCAGGAACACCCGCAGTTCCTTGACGATATTATCGCCGACGGTACCGAAAGAGCCCGGGCTATTACTCAAGAAACTATGGTCAAGGTAAGATCGGCAGTCAAGTTAAGCTAAGTTGATGAACGTGACCCGGGAAAAAGAAAAAATTCGCTTACAGAAATACATTGCTGATTGCGGGGTGACCTCAAGGCGGAGGGCTGAAGCCATGATCTCCGAGGGCCGGGTGATTGTCAACGGCAGCGTTGTCACCCGGCAGGGCGTCAAAGTCGATCCATTGGTCGACCAAGTCATGATCGACGGCAAGAGAGTGATTTTAGATCCCACTACTGGCAAAAAAACTCTCCTCCTGCACAAACCGCTTGGTTATGTGACAACCATGGACGACCCGCAAAATCGACGTCTGGTTAAAGATCTTTACGCAGATCTCAACGAACGGCTTTTTCCCATTGGTCGTCTTGACATCAATACGTCGGGTCTGTTACTCTGTACTAATGATGGTGAACTTGCCAACCAATTGATGCATCCTCGCTATAAATTCGAAAAAGAGTACCATATTACTGTAGCTGGACTTTTCGGTAAAAATGATCTTGCACTTTTGCGGCGCGGAGTTGAACTGGAAGATGGTCCGGCCCAACCGCTAAAAGCGGAGATCAAGCAGAGTCACAGTCGACAAAGTGTTCTCACTATGGTGATTCGCGAAGGTCGCAACCGCCAGGTTCGACGAATGATGACGGCTTTAGGTTTTTCAGTTGTGGCTTTAAGAAGAACCCGGCTCGCTTTTCTTACCCTTGATAGAGTCAAAAAAGGTTCCTGGCGCTGGCTGCAGAAGGCAGAAATAGATCGCTTGAGGAGACAGGCGGAAAAGGGGAGTGCTTCGTAAAAAACAGGATATTGTAGATGAGTTCTCAACCGCTGAATGTAATATTTCTCTGGCACATGCATCAGCCCGATTATCGGGATGCCGAAGCCCGGCATGCAATGATGCCCTGGGTACGCCTGCACGGGGTTAAAGATTACCTTGATATGGTGACAATCCTTGACGATTTCCCTAACGTCAGGCAAAATTTCAATCTTGTTCCCTCCCTGCTAGATCAGCTGCAAGGCTATGTCGATGGTAGTTTAAGCGATCAAGCCCTTGAACTCACTTTAAAAAAAGCCGACTCTTTGACAATTGAGGATCGGACTTGCCTGCTGGGCTCTTTTTTTCATGCGCATTGGGATAATATGGTTAAACCCTATCCGCGCTATTGGGAGCTTCTCAAAATGCGGGGGTTTCATCCGGCACCAAGCTCTCTTTATGAGGTTCAGCGTTACT
>JAYEMC010000363.1:0-2080 GCA_034717935.1 Pseudomonadota bacterium
CCATTAGAAATACCCCTCCCGTTTTTTCTGTTCCATTGAGCCTTCCTGGTCAAAATCGATAACCCGGGTAGTCCGCTCACTTTTACTTACGGTCATCATCTCTTCGACAATTTTCTCGATCGTGTCGGCGCACGATTCAACGGCTCCGGTTAACGGATAACAGCCCAACGTGCGAAAGCGCACCGTTTTCATGATCGCTTTTTCCCGAAGTTCAACCGGCATGCGTTCGTCATCAACCAGAATCAGGTTGCCGTTTTGCTCAACCACTTCGCGTTCAGCGGCAAAATAGAGGGGGACGATCGGAATCTTTTCCAGTCTGAGGTATTGCCAGACATCGAGTTCGGTCCAGTTGGAGATCGGAAAGACTCTGATACTCTCGCCCTGATTGACCCTGGTGTTATAGACACTCCAGAGTTCCGGCCGCTGATTTTTCGGATCCCATTGATGAAACTGATCGCGAAATGAGAAAATGCGCTCTTTGGCTCGTGATTTCTCTTCGTCTCGCCGGGCTCCACCAAAAGCGGCGTCAAAACCATATTTGTCAAGGCCGCTGAGTAGCGCCTGGGTCTTCATGAGATCGGTATGAACCTTACTGCCGTGGGAAAAGGGGCCGATCTTCTGGCGCCGGCCCTCTTCGTTGTGATGGACAATCAGATTGATCTCATGCTTTTGGCAGAAATGGTCGCGAAAGCTGATCATTTCACGAAATTTCCACTGTGAATCAATATGCATCAAAGGGAAAGGTATTTTGCCGGGCGCAAAAGCCTTTTGCGCCAGCCGCACCATTACCGAAGAGTCTTTGCCGATCGAATAGAGCATCACCGGATTGGAAAATTCGGCGGCGACCTCCCGCATGATAGCAATACTTTCCGCTTCCAGTTCAGCCAGATGTGATAGCGAATAGCGAGTTTGCATAAATCGTCGTTCTCCTTTTTGACTTAACTGCAATCGCAAAAACAATCGACCCCATTCGTTTATTGCCATTGGTCTATTATTTTACTTAAGGCTCAGCCGGAATTGTGGAATAGCATGGCAGGTCTGTTTTCACAAGTTTTTTAAGCCTTGGCCGCCCGCTTGAGTTGTTGAGTGTGATTGTCTGGTTGTTTAATTGTTGTGAATCTGCTACTGTTTTTAACTAATAACTAGTGCGCGACCGAAAACCGCCAATTTCCTCGATTGCGGCGTTAGGCTCAAATTTTAATCGTCGGAATACTAAGTGTATGCCTGTGGTTAAAATTTTCGCCTGCCTTGCACTCAAGAAAATTGTCAGGTTTTCGGTCAGGCACTAACTATTCAGAAGCATGTCGGGTTAGACTTTTTGGATTTAATTATGTTTTTTGCAATTTTGGGACGTGGCTTAAAGAGTGGGCTACTAACCACGCGTAGTCTCGCGCTAATTATTGTGCCGGTCTACCTGGTTGTTACATTTTTAGGTAAGACCCCGGTTCTAGGGCTGATTGGTCGTATTTTTCGACCTTTGATGGAATTTCTCGGATTGCCGGGTGAAGCTGTAATGGGGGTTGTGCTGGGCAATGTCTTAAATCTCTATGCGGCCATTGGTGCGGTCACGCCATTACGGCTTGACCAAAAGCAGATGACTGTATTTGCTCTTTTTCTATTGTTGTCGCATAGTCTGCCGATCGAAGCCGCAGTCAGCCGGATGGCCGGGGTCAAGGCTTGGCCTTTTGTTGTTCTGCGTCTTCTGGCGGGTTTTTTTCTGGCTGCCGGTCTCAATTATTTCTGGGTTTAATCATGGATTTTAATACTCTCTTGCAAATTGCCGGTGAGGGGTTAATCGGGGCCGGACAACAGGTTTTACAGATTGCCCTGATTGTTATCCCTTTGATGGTGATTATGCAGTTTCTTGAGGAGCTCAAGGTTCTTGAGAAGGTGTCGCGGCGGCTTGAGAAGGTGGTTTCGGTAATCGGCATCTCCGGGGCTGGAGCCCTGCCGTTGTTGGTTGGTTTGACACTGGGGCTTGCCTATGGGGCCGGGATGATAATTAAATATGGCAAAGATGGCAAGCTGACGCAGCGCGAGATGATCTTGATAATCACGTTTCTTTCTCTAAACCACTCCC
>JAYEMC010000364.1:0-2079 GCA_034717935.1 Pseudomonadota bacterium
TCCCGCCGCAATCCCCAGGATTAGACAAATCAGCACCATCTGCTGTAAAGGATCACTTACAGGAAAAAGAAATATAACCGTCACACCCCAACCCGCTCCATTGAGCAGATTTGCGATCTGAAAAAAAGCAAAATAGCGTTCCCGAAGCCGTCCAAAAAGTTTCGGCTGCCGCAATAATTTTTGTGACAAGAGCCTTAGACCCATAACCACAAACATAAATAGAAGCCATGATAGAAGCAGTACCAGGTCAACCGTTGAGAACCCAAATATTACCAAAATCAAACTCAGAATAAAATTGACAACTGTGGGGAACCCCATACTCCCAGCCGCCATCAATTCCAGCTCCTCTTGGGCTTGCCGAGCAAAATCTGTTATTTTATTTTCAGTCATCAGTCGCTCATTTGTGCCTTCAACTCAACAAATCGTTCTTGCAGAGCTAAAAAAGCATCAACCAGGCGCGGATCAAATTGAGTTCCTCTACCCGCAACAATAATTTCCCGGGCTTTTTCATGACTGAAGGCTTTTTTGTAGACTCGGTCACTGGTCAGGGCATCGTAGACATCGGCGATAGCCATAATTCGCGCCGCCAGCGGAATACCATTACCGGCAAGGCCGGCCGGGTAACCATTACCGTCCCAACGTTCATGATGATACATCGCCACTTCAAAGGCCATGCGCATAGTTTGAGAACCGGTCTTGACGTAGATATCACTGAGCAGATTGCCACCGATGGATGAATGCTCTTTCATGGTCTCAAATTCGGCATCAGTTAAAGGCCCGGGTTTGCTCAGAATACTGTCGGGGATTGCGACCTTGCCGATATCGTGCAGTGGAGTTACCAGGGTGATCTCTTTGATCATGATATTGGAAATTTTCATTTCGAGATAGTTCTCGGCCAGATAAAAACATAGCATATGGGCATAAGCTTGAGTTCGTTCAAGGTGCATACCGGTTTCGTGACTGCGGTAATCGGCCAGACGAGCCAGGGAGAGAACCAACTCATCCTGGCTCTCAAGCCTGAGCAGTTGTCGGCCTCCCTGAATCCGCAATTTAAGCTCTTCGGGAAAAACCGGTTTTGTCAGAAAATCATTGGCCCCGCAGGCGAGTGCTTTAACAAGATCCCCTTTTTCATTCAGGCTGCTGACAACCACAATGTAGATATAGCGAAACTGTTTTTTTCGAATCTCTTTGATCAATTCATAACCATCCATAATCGGCATCTTGATATCGGTTACCAGCAGGCGAACCTCGGAATCTTTTTGACAAAGGGCCAGGGCTTCAACGCCATTTCTTGCCTCCAGAACTTCATAGCCCTCTTTTTCCAGGATCATACGCAAAAGCAGGCGCTGATCTTCAGCATCTTCTGCGAGAACTACCTTGACCCGACTGGTTTTTGAGATAACCAGATCTTCAACAACAACCGCATCCCGAGGTTCAACAAAACCCAATTCCCGAAAAAAAACCACATCGGTTCCCAGAATATGTTCTTTAACCCAATTTTGCAGATACTCTATGGTCGCAAAAGTAACATCCTCGCTGCGATTCCGATAACCTTCGAGCAACTTCAGGGCTTGTTTGACAAAACCGCGATGAATCGCCAGATGTTTACTGTTTTGGGGGTGAACTTTGAAAAAACTCTCCTCGGCCCGGAAATGATAATCGGTATAAGAGACCAGCTCTTCGAGGACGTTCCCGATCACTTCACGTTGCTGTCCGGTTTCAGTGGCAACCACCAGTTCATTAAGCAGTGCAATCAATTTTTGATGCTGGAGGTCAATCTTTTTAATCCCGACACTGAATGACTCATGCCATTGCATAGTTTCCATCATTGCATAGTTTCCATAAATACTACCTTAACCAATAAGTAAATATTCGGCTAACCACCATAAAGTTACAGCAAATGGTGTCGAACGTCGCTTCGCCCTGCTTCGCATGGGGACAGAATTAAATTCTGTCCCCACATCGAGACAGTTGGAATCAAAGCCAAACACTTACACCTATAAAGTGATAAAATCTTGTAACTCATCCAACAAGCCGGCAAGCAGTTTTCGACAGTCAGCCAGGTTTTCAGATAGAGCT
>JAYEMC010000365.1:0-2076 GCA_034717935.1 Pseudomonadota bacterium
GAATGTCGTATTCTGTTGTTGCCGCCCTTGTCCGGGAAAGCTTCGGAACCGAATTCTCTGATTCCTGTGGTTCGCGGTTATCCGGCCCAATTGCTGACGTCCTTAATTGATCTGGAAAGTCCTCCAGGCGATTTTTTTTCTTGGCAGAGTGAAGCCGAAATTTGCTCATGTCCTGGTTCTGCTCAAATTTTTGCACCGGAAAAATGGCTTGAGTTGGAACAGATGTGGTGTCAGATTGACCTTTGCATGTTGCAGGGGTTGGAAATGCCGACTTCGTCTCCGGGCGGAATCTGGCGCATGCTTGTATTGCTTGTGCGTAATGAACTTTTGCGCGAAAGTCGACATCAAACCCTGGCGAGTTGGCTTGATAGTGCCGATATACCGTTTAGAGATCAGCCGTTATGGCGATCGTTGATACCTTTGATCTCTTTAAGTCGTTTTGCTGATCCGCCGCTTTTGTCTTTTGCCTATGGTCTACAGACCCTTTTAGACCCAGATATCTGGGGTGGGATTGGTGAACTCAAAACCAAGCTTCTCGATTACTTGTTATCTCAAGGAGCGCATCAGGTAGATGATGAATGGTCGCCGGTCTTTGATGGCAAGTGGTTTATCGGGGTTGGCAATGATGGGAAGGTGATTCGTCGGTCAACCGTATTTCTGGCCGATTCCGATCCTCAATCTTTGCAAAAAGAGGTTCCTTCGGGGCTTCAGCGACGGGATTTCAAACGTCAGTTTCAACTTGATGACCCTGGTTATATTCAGATCCCGACAGAATCTGAGACCGTTTTGACTCAGGCTCAACCGTCAATCGAGCGGGCTTTATATCACTTGGATTGCCGGGGAGCGGATGATTTTTTAGGCTCTACGTTTTTCGGGCCTGGGGGTGAAAACGATCAAAGTTCAATTGGGCATCGTTGGCAGGCCGTGGGTGGAGAAAAAGATCAAAAATCGGGTCATGCCTGGGGCTGGCAGCCCCGGCTACCGGCGATGATGGGTGGTAGTTTTCTCCCTTTGAGCGGCAGTTTATGTCGTTTTTATCAGATTGGCTGGCATAACCTGCCGGGTTTTGGTCTTGGTGGTTTGATCTACAGTGGTCGACAGACGGCGACAGCAGTCCTGCGTAATGAATTAAAAAGGTAAAGGAGAAATTACTGTGCTAAATTCACTTGATGTCATAATTATAGTTGTTATTATGGGAGGGGCTTACCTGGGTTATAGTCGGGGAGTGCTGGCTGAAATAATTGCCTTGATCGGGGTGGTTCTCGGTATCACGTTGGCTTCCCATTTCTACCTGCAGGCAACTGAGGTTTTGCTGCCGACTTTACGAGATGAAGAAATCACTTCATTTATTGCTTTTTTGATTCTTTATGGGGCTGGAGTGTTGGCCTTTTTCCTGGTTTATCTGGTGGTTAAATCGAATATGGCGGGTGCTGCTTTAGGTGCTGTAAGTCGTATTGTTGGTGCAATTATTGGGGCTTTGAAAAGTGTCCTATTTGTTGTGATGGTAATTTTTCTTGTGATCTTTTTCTGGGGGCCGGAAAATTCTTTTACCTCTGGAACTTTACTTTTGCCCAGTGTTTTGCCTCGTTGTCAAGTCGTGGTGACTTTGCTCCCCGAAGCTATGCAGGTATCTCTGGATGAATATTTGGCTGACCTCTCAGTAGTTGATGAAAATGGAGGAAAGTAAGTGAGAATTGTGAAAATTGGTTGCTTGACGATCTTTTTTTTATTAATTGTTCTGGGCTGTAATCCATCCCTTTTGCCGGCAGCCTCCGTGGTTAAAACGACGGTTGGTCAAGCTGTGTTGGATGGTGGTTCAGAAAAAGCCCGCGCTGAAGCTGTTTTTGATGCTCTGGGAGAGGCTTTGAGCCGCTTCCTTTATGATGATATGGCTGCCAGTTATGAGTTTGAACAGCAGATCAACGAAAAAATTATTAAGCGGCGAAAACTCTATGTCAAGAGTTATGAAATCCAGAGTGAACGTACTTTAGGTGACCTCTATCAAGTTGAGTTACGGGTTGAATTGCAAGTTGATCTTCTAGAGCAAGAGCTCAGGAAAATTGAGCGGCGGGAAAG
>JAYEMC010000366.1:0-10513 GCA_034717935.1 Pseudomonadota bacterium
AAATGCTACTCCTTGCATATCGAAATTTTTACTTAGCCATCCCACATTTTTAGGAGGGAATTATGCCTGGATTAAATGGAAAAGGGCCGCAAAATGAAGGTCCGATGAGTGGTCGAGGGCTGGGCAACTGTCGCCCGGCAAACAGTAATGACCAGCAAAATGATCAATTAAGAAAAGTCGATCCCGACAATCTCGAACCGGCAGCTAATCAAGCCGGCGATCAGGTTGTTTACGGCCGCGGTCAAGGTGGTAAGCCTCGAGGCGGCGGTGGTCAAGGTTTAGGTCAAGGATTAGGCCGGGGTCGAGGCGGCGGCGGCCGGGGTCGAGGCCGGGCCTAAATTTAGTAATAACCCAAACAATCTGATAATTAAAGATGATGAACTCGTAAAAAAAACGGGATGGCTAAGTAAAAATTTCGAGAGACAAGTTGTTGTAGTTTTTCAGGTGCGAGACCATACATACAGTATGTCGAGTGCCTGAAAAACTACAACAACGCAGGATATCGGAACTTTTTACGACGCCATCAAGGATATTAAACAATGATTATCGCAATTGCCAGCGGTAAAGGGGGAACCGGGAAAACCACTATCGCCACCAATCTGGCACTGGTGGCTCCCGCCTCCCAATACCTTGACTGTGATGTTGAAGAACCAAACGGCCATCTCTTTCTGAGACCGGATATCAGCGAGAAACGTGACGTCACCATGCCGATCCCTAAAATCGACGAAGAACTCTGCACCTACTGCGGCCAATGTGCTGCGGCCTGCGAATTCAATGCGCTGGCCGTCATCGGCAAGAAGGTAATGGTTTTTTCCGAACTTTGCCACGGCTGTGGGGCCTGCACTTTCATCTGCCCGGAAAAAGCAATCAGTGAAACAACCAAGGTCATCGGCTGCCTGGAAATCGGCACGGCCAAAGCCGTAGAGACAGATGAACTATTTTTTGTTCATGGCGTTTCGAATATCGGCAATCCGCTTTCGCCGCCAATCATCAAAAAAGTCAAAAAGCTGGTTAATGATGACTGTTTCGCAATTTTAGATGCACCGCCGGGCACCTCCTGCCCCATGGTTCAGACGTTAATGGGTTGTGACTATTGTCTCTTTGTCACGGAACCGACTCCTTTTGGTCTCAATGACTTAGTCTTGGCGGTTGGCGTCGCCCGCCAACTTAAAATTCCCTGCGGCATCCTTATCAACCGATCTGACAGCGGCGATGACCAGATTCAGGAATACTGCCGCCGCGAAGCGATTCCGATCCTCATGGAAATCCCTTTTGACCGCGACCTCGCTTTCGCATACTCCAAAGGTGAAGCGGCTGTCATCCACAGCCAGAGTTTAAAAGAAGGTTTTCAAAAGTTGCATCAAAGGATTGTCGCGGAGGTGGGAAAATGAAAGAGTTAACAATTATCAGCGGCAAGGGCGGCACCGGAAAAACCACGGTGACCGCCGCCTTTGCAGTTTTGGCAAAAAATACGATCCTGGCTGATTGTGATGTCGATGCCGCCGACCTCCATCTGATTCTGACGCCTAAAGAGATCTCCAACGCGGATTTCATCGGCGGCCGAGGCCCCCAACTCGACAGCGAAAAATGTACTCGCTGCGGGGAATGTCAACGTCTCTGCCGGTTTGATGCTATCGATTTTTCCGAAGAGTCGGGATATTCGATTAATGAGTTCGCTTGTGACTGTTGCGGTCTCTGTGCTCTGGCTTGCCCGGAAGAGGCAATCACCATGGTCGACACCATCAACGGCCGCTGGTTTATCTCGAACACCCGGGCCGGCAAAATGGTTCATGCCCGCCTCGGCATCGGCGAGGACAATTCCGGTAAGCTTGTCACTCTGGTTCGTCAGCAGGGCAAACTTTTAGCCCAAAAAGAGGGGAGTGAGCTACTCATCAATGATGGACCTCCGGGGATCGGCTGTCCGGTTACCGCCGCAATCACCGGCGTTGATCTGGTTTTGATCGTCACCGAACCAACCCTCTCGGGGATGCATGATATGGAACGGGTTCACGGTCTCTGCCGCCATTTTGATATCCCGGCTCAGGTCTGTGTCAACCGTTTTGATCTCAATCTTGTCAACAGCCAAAAAATTCAAGACTACTGTACGGAACATAACTTACCCCTGGTCGGTGAAATCCCCCTCGATCCAATTGTCAACAAAGCCCAAGTCGCCCGCCAGAGCGTAGTTGAGTATGATTGCGGCCTCGTCAGCCAAGTGGTTCGCGATATGTGGGATAAAGTGGAAAAAGAGTTAAATCTCTAACTCTTTTAGCCTCGAAAAGGCACGAAAGAACACGAAAGCTTTTTTTTCGTGCCTTTTCGTGTGCTTTCGTGGCGAATTTAAAAGACGACCTAATCTGACAGGAAATCAAACATGCTAAACGAACCGGAAAAACTAAAAGAAAAAATTCTGGCGGCCTTAGGCTCCGTCCGCGATCCATCAACCGGGATGCAGGTTATCGATCTGCCTCTGCTCGATAAACTCGAAATCGATGAAAAAGGTATTATTATTACCCTGACCCCCTCATCCAATATCTGCCCCTTGATTTTCAAGCTCGGTAATGATATGAAGCTGGCCGCACAAAAGGCGGCACCGGATCTGCCGATCCGCTTTATCATTAATAATCATCGACAAAAAGACGAAGTCGAAGAGTGTCTTTCAGACAACTGAGCGAACCCTAAGCACACATCTTTTTCCATGAACCCAGCCTCAACCCATATTTTCGGCCCGGTACCCTCGCGCCGACTCGGCCTCTCTCTGGGGATTGACCTGGTACCTTTCAAAACCTGCACATTGGACTGTATCTACTGTGAGCTGGGTAAAACGGCGACCCCGGTAACTAAGCGAGCCGAATACGTCCCCTACATACAGCTTGAAAAAGAGATTAAAGCCTACTTTGCAAAAGATCGAGCTAAACAAAATCTCGACTACATTACGCTCTCAGGCTCCGGCGAACCGACGTTGAACATGGCTCTGCCTCAGGTCATCAAACTTTTGCGCAATTTAAGCAAAACCCCGATCGCCCTGCTCACTAACGGCACCCTCTTTAACGACCCCGAAGTCCGCCGTGAAGCGGCTCTGGTTGATGTAATTCTGCCGTCACTTGATGTTATCTCCAAAGATCTCTTTGTCAGGTTGAATCGACCGGCTCCCGGACTTGAGGTTAAAGAGATAATTGCCGGACTAATCAAACTACGTCACGAATTTCAAGGTGAAATCTGGCTTGAAATTCTGCTCTGCCGGGGAATCAATGACAGCCCCCAGGAGATCAATCTGCTGGTTGATGCGGCAGCCGGCATAAAACCGGACAAGATCCAGCTCAACACTGTCGTTAGACCGGGAGTTTTGACCGAAGCTGTGGCGGTCGAACAAGCTTTTCTGAAAAAGATTTTACCTCAATTTGGGAATCAGGCGGAAATTATTGCTCCTTTTGCCCGAGATTCCGACTACGGCAGCACAATCGACAAAACCGAAGAGACCATTCTGGCCACTCTAAAACGACGCCCTTGTACGAAAAGTGATCTCGAACAGGCTCTTGGTCTGAAAGCAGTTGAGGTTATAAAAATCCTTGACCTGATGCTCGAAAAGGGTAAAATTAAGGCGCTGGATCATAGCGGAGAGCGCTATTTCCAAACCACGGACTGATTTTTTAAACCGGAAAGGCATTCCGATCAACCTCCTGCTAAATGGAGCTCTCAACCATTGAATGAACAAGTAAAAGAGTATTTTAAAAATCCCCGTAACCTGGAGGTTATGGCTGATGCCACGGTTATGGGGCAGGGCGGCGATCCCGGCTGCGGCGACTATATTGAACTCTACCTTAAAATTGAAAATGATATTATTATTAAAGCATCGGCCATGGTTGCCGGCTGCCCCTATGCGATTGCCACCACGAGCATCTTTACCGAGATGATTACCAATAAATCTTTGGATGATGCTATGATGATCCCCGGCGATCAGGTAGTCTCCCTCCTGGGCGGTCTGCCGGAAGAGAAAATTCACTGCTCTTTAATGGGGCCGGAAGCCTTGCACAACGCCGCCCATAACTACATCATGGCCCGCATCTGCACCCCGATGATGACAAAGTAAAAAATTCATCTGCTTCGTTACTCTTCAACCTTCGTCACTGCGACGTACTGATTGTACGCCTCATTCCTCAGGTTTCGAGTGCCTCGCATCTGAACATTTTACTTTGCCATCAAAATTACTATTAAATCAAAACAATTTGAATATTCATCCTTGAGAACCGGTTTTTGATAGTGAAAAACTCCTCCTCCTTGTCTATCGAAATTTTTACTTAGCCATCCCATTCGACAAAAGTTTCACACTATCTCGGGCGGGGTCAATTCTTGACGATGGCGTGTCGAGATAATCAGATAAGCCAAAAATCTATCAACAGCCATTGTCACGATTTGACCCCATTTATGGAGAGCGAAGCGATGTTCACACTAACTTTATCTGCTTTAAGTAAATTATGAGCCTTAATATTGACATTCCCGGAAGAGAATCCCTTGAGTTACAAGGCGTTCTTTGCGATATGAACGGCACCTTGACGCTTGACGGTCAATTGAACCAAAAGGTTGCCGAAAGTCTGCAAAAAGTTGCCGCCATCATGAAGGTTTATGTTATGACGGCAGATACGTTTGGCACGGCCCGCAAGATGTTTGCCTCTCTCCCGGTTGAACTCGTAAGCATGCCAAACGCCACCCCCGGAACTATTGCCAAGCGAGATTTCCTCAAAAAACTGGGCTCCCAAATCCATGCCGCAATTGGAAATGGTTACAATGACCACCTGATGCTGCAAGAGGCTGTTTTAGGCCTCTGTGTCTTAGGTTCCGAAGGAGCACACACCCGCTCGATAGCTGCCGCCGACCTGGTCGTCACCAACCCGATTGACGCTTTAAACCTCCTTTTAAAACCTCAACGCCTAATTGCCGGTCTACGAAACTAGGAGTCTGTCCGAGAACGTCTTTTTTCCCCATATCTGCGTTATGCTCAAAAAATTATCCTCGGAATACTTAATGTATGCCTGCGGTAATTTTCTTCGCATGCCTTGATCTGAGAAAAAAATTCTGCTCTCGGACAGCCTCCTAAGAGGCATCCCGAAAATGCCCCTTGCAATTTCGTTTCTGCTTTGCTACTAATTTCCTGTCGCAACAAAATCGGAACCAAAGTCGTCTAAGAAAAGGGGGCAGGCTATGTTGAATGATCTTCTTGCAGTTGTTCTGGCCGGAGGCGAAGGTAAACGTTTGAGCCCCTTGACCAGAGATCGGGCTAAACCGGCTGTCCCTTTTGCCGGTCAATACCGGATCATCGATTTCACTTTAAGTAACTGCCTTAACTCCCATATCCGCAAAATCATTGTCCTGACCCAATACAAATCGGGCTCCGCTTCCCGCCACCTGGCCGCAGGCTGGAGTATCTTCAACCCGGAACTAGGCGAGTTCATCTACGAAATTCCGCCCCAGATGAGGGTCGGCGAAAGATGGTATCAGGGCACGGCTGACGCCATTTATCAAAACCTCTACTCGCTTGAAGTTATTCGACCTAAATATATTCTGGTTCTGGCCGGTGACCACATCTACAAGATGGATTACGGCAAAATGCTGGCTTTCCACCAAGCCAATGATGCGGCACTGACAATTTCAGCAATCACGGTTGACCGTCGGGAAGCCACCGGTCTCGGCATCCTTGAAGTTGATGAAAAACAGCAGGTTATCGGTTTTCAGGAGAAACCAAAAGAACCCAAGGGGATCCCCGGACAACCGGATAAAGCCTACGCTTCAATGGGAATTTATATCTTTGAGTTTGAAAAAATGAAAGAACTCCTTGAAGCCGATGCCGGCGACCCTGACAGCAGCCATGACTTCGGCAATGACATTATCCCTGCCCTCTATCCCAAAGAACGGGTTTTTGCCTACCCCTTTGGCTCAGAAGAGACCCGAGAGGACGCCTCCTACTGGCGCGATGTCGGCACCATCGACGCCTATTGGGAAGCCAATATCAGTCTCTCCGGAGTTGACCCCGAATTTAACCTCTATGACAGCCAATGGCCACTGCGCACATATCAATCGCAGATGCCGCCGGCTAAATTTGTCTTTGCCAATGTCCGAGAACAACGCGTCGGCCGCGCCCTTGATTCACTCGTCTGTAACGGTGTCATCATCAGCGGCGGCCTGGTTGAACGTTCGGTTCTCTCGCCCGGGGTTCGCATCAACAGTTTTGCTCAGGTTCATGAATCAATCCTCATGCATCAGGTTGAAATTGGCCGTAAATCAAGAATTCGTAAAACTATTATTGATAAAGGGGTTCGGGTTCCACCGAACACCGAAATCGGCTATGATCTTGAAAAAGATCGGCAAAGATTTCCGGTTTCACCCGGAGGCGTGGTAGTGGTTCCTAAAGGTACTGTTTTTTAACTATTTTTTGGTAAATTTTATATATTAAAGTTAAAGTAAAGGAGAAAAAAATGCCGTTTATCGTTGATGTTGAAGCTCTGGAGATTCTGGATTCACGTGGTAACCCGACTGTAGAGGTCGAAGTAACTCTAGAAAGTGGTGTCGTCGGACGGGCTGCAATCCCCTCCGGAGCCTCCACCGGTATCCATGAAGCGGTTGAACTGAGAGATGGTGATCAGCAACGTTATCTCGGCAAAGGGGTAAGTCAGGCGGTCGGAAATGTCAATGGTGAAATCGCTGATCGGATTATCGGTTTTGACGCCACCCGGCAGCGCGAACTGGATCAGGCTCTGATTGATATGGATGGTAATGAAAACAAGGGTCGCCTAGGAGCCAACGCTATGCTCGGAGTCTCTTTAGCCGCCGCCAGAGCTGCAGCCGAGGTCGTCGGCCTGCCTCTCTACCAATATATCGGCGGCATCAATGCCCATCTTCTGCCGGTGCCGATGATGAATATCTTGAATGGCGGCCAGCATGCCGACAACAACGTCGATATTCAGGAATTCATGGTTATGCCGGTCGGGGCTGAAAATTTTGCCGAAGCCCTGCGTATGGGCACCGAAACCTTTCACGCTCTAAAAAAGGTTCTCAAAGGAAAAGGTTACAACACATCGGTCGGAGATGAGGGAGGATTCGCTCCCAATCTGAAATCCAACGAAGAACCTTTCCAATTGATTGTTGAGGCGATTAGCGCTGCCGGCTATAAAGCCGGTGAGGAGATATTAATTGCAATTGATGCTGCCGCCAGCTCATTTTACAAAGATGGTAAATACCACCTTGAGGCTGAAGGCAAATCTCTTGATGCCGCCGGCCTGGTTGATTTCTATGCTGAGATGGTTGATAAATATCCGATTATCTCGATTGAAGATGGTCATGATGAGGATGACTGGGAAGGCTGGAAATTGATGATGGACAAACTTGGTAAAAAAATTCAGATTGTCGGCGACGATCTCTTTGTCACCAACCCCAAACGCCTGATCCGGGGCATTGAGGAGGGTTCGGCCAACTCAATCCTGATCAAACTCAACCAGATCGGCACCCTGACTGAAACCCTGGAGACCGTCGCCATGGCCAAAAAGGCGGGTTACACTGCCGTCGTCTCACACCGCTCCGGTGAAACCGAGGACTCAACCATCGCCGATCTCGTCGTCGCTTTAAATACCGGCCAGATCAAAACCGGCTCCGCCAGCCGCACCGACCGCATCTGCAAATACAATCAGCTGTTGCGGATCGAAAAAGAACTTTACGGGCAAAGCGACTATTTAGGCCGCAAGGTTTTCTATAACCTGAAATAGTTACCTAAAATTCTTTGATCAGATTGTAGAGCGTATCTCGCTGGGTTGCTTGGAAGCCGGCCTCTTTAATCGTATCGATGAGCTCTTCCAAGGAAATTGAGAAGTGAACACCGGCGGCAGCAACGACATTTTCTTCGATCATGGTCGAGCCGAAATCGTTGGCCCCGAAATAGAGGGCGACCTGAGCCATTTTGGTGCCTTGGGTAACCCAGGAGGCCTGCAGGTTATCGATATTGTCGAGAACCAGGCGGGAGAGGGCGAGAACCCGGAGATAATCGACACCGGTCGCAATCCGGGTTACTTCAGGGGCGAGTTCGGTATTGGCCGACTGAAAGCTCCAGGGAATAAACGCGGTAAAGCCGCCAGTACGATCTTGCACCTCACGCACCCGAAAAAGATGCTCTATGAGCTCTTTTGGCGTCTCTAAGGAGCCGAACATCATCGTTGCCGTCGTGCGAAGGTCCAAATTATGGGCTCTTTCCATAACCTCAAGCCAGCGCTGCCAACCGATCTTGTTGGGACTAATTAAAGTACGAACTCGATCATCAAGGATTTCAGCTCCGCCTCCGGGAATCGAACCGAGACCGGCATTTTTTAGCTGGCGTAGGGTTTCGTCAAGACTGTGCTTGGACAGTGCAGCAATATGAGAAATCTCCGGCGGCGAAAATCCATGAATATGGATAGCCGGAAAATCTTTTTTAATCATCTCTAAAAGACCAATATAATAATCGATCTTAAGATCCGGGTGCAGGCCGCCCTGAAGCAGAATCTGGGTTCCGCCGAGCTCTATAGTTTCAGCAATTTTCTGATGCAGCGTGGCGTTGTCGATAACAAAGGCATCGGCATCCTCGGGCCGGCGGTAGTAGGCGCAAAAACGGCACCGACACTCGCAGATATTGGTGTAGTTAATATTGCGGTCAATCGCAAACGTGACCCTTTTTTCGGGGTGCATCTGCAGGCGCCGGGCCTGGGCCATCTCCCCAAGTTCCAGGAGGTCACAGTTTTCAAAGAGATCCAGGGCCTGTCGGCGGTCAAGTCTTGAACTATCCATGCAAATCTCCTTGAACGGAGGGTACCGGCTTATAAAAAGTATCGCGCTCGACCGGCTTGCGACCCGCCCGGATAATTGAGTTTCTGATATAGGCCTCACTCAAACCGGCCGCACTTTTGGCACCGGCGGCGTGGGTGATGCGTTCCTTAACTACGGTTCCGTCAAGATCATTGACCCCAAAAAGCAGAGCCAGTTGGGCGATTTTTTCTCCGAGCATGACCCAGTAGGCTTTGATATGCTGAAAATTATCAAGATAGAGGCGGGCGATAGCCAGCGTTTTCAGATCATCAATACCACTGGTCTCACCTTTTTTGCGAATATCGGTGTTGGTGGCATGAAAAGCTAAGGGAATAAAGACTTGAAATCCCCCGGTTTTATCCTGCAGAGTACGCAGTTTTTCCATATGATCAATACGATCGGAAAAACTTTCGACATGACCATAGAGCATCGTTGCATTGGTCGGAATTGCGGCCTGATGCGCCATCTCCATAATCTCAAGCCAGCTATCCCCGGAGATTTTTTCGGGACAGATCTGCTTGCGAATGACGGGTGTAAAGATCTCGGCCCCGCCGCCGGGCATCGCCTGGAGGCCAACCTTCAGCAAACGTTTGAAAACCGTCGGGATATCGAGACCGCTGATTTTGGCAAAGTAGTCGATTTCGACGGCGGTAAAAGCTTTTATCGCAATGTCCGGATGTTCATTTTTAAGGCTTCGCAACAACTCCAGATAGTAGTCAAAGGGCCAATCAGGATGCAAGCCGCCGACGATATGAAACTCCCGAATACCAAGAGCTTCGGCATCTTTTACCTCATTAAGAATATCGTCCACACACTGCTCGTAAGCACCATCTTCGCCCTTTAGTTTGCTGTAAGCACAGAAGCGACACTGGTTGACGCAGATATTGGTCGGGTTGATATGACGATTAATATTGTAGTAAACCGTCTCACCATTGATCTTTCGGTTGATTTCAGCCGCCAGTTTACCCAAGGCAAAAAAATCGCCCTCTTCATAAAGAAAGAGGGCATCGTTTGACGACAAGCGCTCTCCGGCCCGCCGTTTTTCGGCAATTTTATTAAATTTATTCAAAACAATGAAATATCCTTTTCAGACAGCAAGACGAAATACCGCACAAGCTTTTGCAAAATTCATTTTACACTTCTAAACTGGCACCAACACAGGCAAAGAAGAAGCGTTCCGGCATCCGGGCGTAGAGGAGAGCTGATTTTTCGAGGCCGGTACAGTGGGAAGCCCCGAGTTTTTCAATCTGAAAGTCGCCAATCACTTTCAGGGTTTCGCTAAACTGCTGATCACCGGAAAAACCCATATGTGTGCCCCCGATAACCGCATAGATCCGATCACGAGAGAACTTTTCTTTAACATAGTTAAGGATATTGACCATGCCTGAATGAGCACAACCAAGAATAACGATCAATCCTTTGGCCGAATCGATGACCAAAGAGAGATCATCATTGATTGGATCAGGCCTAAGCTCTTGACCGGATTCAGTCACCGCCACCATATTGGGATCACCGACTTCATAAGTAGTATGTCGAGGAATCTCACCAGTAAGAAATAGCCCCGGTCCAACCTCAACCATCTCTCGGGAAAAACGAAAATCCGCTCCCAGGGATTCCAGAAATGAACGACGATAAGGAATTCCAATAGCCCGACGAGCCTCTCCCCAGAAACGTTCGATAAAAATTTCCG
>JAYEMC010000367.1:0-2055 GCA_034717935.1 Pseudomonadota bacterium
TGATTTTTTCGAAACAACCCCATTGACGATTGGTGACAAATAAAGGTCGACGCAGTTATTAGAGTTTTTCAGAATGAATGATGTAGACCATTCTCATGTCGTCCTTTTTGTTGATGATGAAAAACCTATTTTGAAAAGTTTGGCCCGGCTTTTTATTAATGAACTATTTCGGGTTATCACCTGTAGTAATCCGCTGGAGGCTTTGCAGCTGCTCGAGAAACAGTCGGAGTTTACAGGGTTTCAACAGGTCTGATCCGATTATCGGGCATCTATATGTCTGTCATATTGAGGATGATGCTAACTAAATCATTAAAATCGGCCCGCTTGCGGACTTGGGTCATAGTTTTCTTGAGTCTGACGCTGATCGGCTTGGGTTCTATGCTCTTTTATACAAGTTACAGAACCCGGGTACGCATGCAGGAGTCTACGTTAAGTCGTTGGTCTCACGACAGCGAGCTGCGGGCCGCTGCCCTCTCCTATTTCTATACGGATAGATTGAACGAACTCAGCTCTCTGGCTGGCGATTCGACGATCACCTCTTTTTTCCTCAATAAATCCTTGGGCATGTCGATGCGCTATGGTTTGCGCTCCACGTTAAATAACATCGAATCTCTATTTGATCGCCTGATTGAAACGCACTGTCTTGATGGTAACCATATCTATCAATGCTTTATTCTACTCGGTCATGAAGGTGAACTATTAAGCACTAGCCGGGACAATCAAAGTGAAGTCGCTATTGATCGCTTGTGGTCGCAATATCTGACTCCCCAAACCGAAACTGTTTCAATTCTTGCGCAGAAGCGAAAACATGGTGGGGTTGAGGTAATTATCAGTGCGCCGATTTTTTTTAACAAAAATTACTCCGGTCAAATCTTGGCCTGGATTGATTTTCCCCTGGTTTATAATAATTTTATCAATGTTATTCCCGACGATGAGCGATCAGCCTGCGTGGTTAATCGGGAAGGGCTTCATTTCACTACTCATCAAGATGATCTGAAGATAAACAACTGCTCTCATGACGCCGCCATTCCGGACACTGTTATGGAGCTTTCAGTTTCGGTTGCTGAGCATGAAGGCGATCTACTGGTATTACGCGGGCCGGTTGTCGATACTCCGTTTTTTCTCGTTGAGACTGTCAGCAAGAGTTCTTTAGACTACCTTTCACCACATAAATTCATTGCCTACCTCTCTCTTTTTGCGGTCGCAATTCTGGTTATTTCCGGTCTCCTTTTACGCTATCTCGTTGTCCATGCCCGATTTGAAGAGGTGGTTAGAAGAGAAAACGAGGTCGCAGAGAAAAATCTTGAGCTCGAAAAAGAGATAACCCACCGGAAAAAAGCCGAACAGGATCTGTTGGCAGCCCATAATAAACTTGAATCACGGGTCGAAGAGCGAACCCGGGAATTGCGTGAAGCCCAGGCCGAACTGATCAATCGCGCTCTGGAAGAGGGACGGGCTCAACAGGCGGCAATGGTATTGCACAATATCGGCAATGCAATTACCCCTGTATCGGTCTATCTTGAGCAGGCTCAGTCGATGCGAATGTTGGAGATTTGCCACTTTCAGGAGCGCTGTTTTGCTGAATTAAAGGAAAACAGTGAGAATCTTACCAGCTACATCAGCAAAGATCCTCGTGGTTGTAAAATCTTTACCACCCTGGAAGAGTTGATTGAAACGTTACCAAAAAATCTGACCGAACAGCAAGTGCTGCTTGAAAAAATCGGGGTTACGATCAATCATGTCGGTGAAATTATCTCTCTGCAGCAATCATATGCCGGGGGTGGGGCAGAGATCAAAGAGGTGGTTGATCTCAATGGTCTGATTCGCGATGCCTTGTCTTTGCAGGAAGATTTAATAAATAAAAGGCATATCGTGGTTAAGGTCAACTTGGCTCCAGAGTTGCCCAGAGTCTTGTTGGATAAAAACCGTTTAAATCAGGTTTTTGTAAATCTTATCAAAAACAGCTGTGAAGCGATTGATCAAAATGAGAGTTCCGCCGCGCGAAACCTTGAAATAGTAAGTTGTTTGACCGGCGATCAAGTGCGGATAATTATT
>JAYEMC010000368.1:0-2049 GCA_034717935.1 Pseudomonadota bacterium
GAATCGATTCTTGCTCGGTTAAAGCCATGATATCAGCCAAACTCCGACCGGAACCTTGACCGCCTGATATCCCTTGTTGCTGACGCAAATAAAAAGGAATATCAAGCAGTTGAATAACATCATGTTCAATGGTTGCCATAATCTGACCTAAAACATTGCTCATTTCTCGCACATTTCCAGGCCAGTCGTAAAACAATAGAGCATTAGCTGCTTCAGAACTTAAAGAGATTTCGGGCCTAAATAGATCCTGAACCATTTTCTGCAAAAGAGTGCGAGCCAAAACGATAACATCTTCACGACGTTCCCGTAACGGTGGAATGAGCAAAGGGATACCTTTGAGACGATAGTAGAGATCCGCCCGGAATGAGCCGTTTGCTACTTTTTCAGTCAAACTGTGATTAGTTGCAGCAATAAGCCGAAAATCTGATTGAATCGGCGAGATACCACCAACCCTTTCAAACTCTTTCTCTTCAAGAACCCGCAACAGCTTCGGCTGCATTTCAAGGGGCATATCACCAATCTCATCAAGAAAGATTGACCCCTGATTAGCCAGTTCAAATTTCCCAGGTTTGCCTGAGGTTCGAGCCCCGGTAAAGGCCCCCTTTTCGTAACCAAAAAGCTCTGCTTCAAGTAACTCTCGCGGAATTGAGGCACAGTTAATCCGGATAAAAGGCTGAACCCGACGATTACTGGCATGGTGGATGGCCTGGGCAAACATCTCCTTGCCGGTTCCCGACTCCCCGGTAATCAGAACCGGCAAAGCCGTTGCCGCCGCCTTTAAAGCCTCTTTTTTTAGTTGTTCCATTACCGAACTTTCAGCGATAATACTGTCGAAGGTGTAACGGGTTGAACGCAGGGATAATAGTTCCTTTTCGTATAGCTTGACCTTACTCTCAAGCAGAGAAAGACGACCTGCCAGCTTTTTAACATCACCGACATTCTTAAACATAACCTGACCGAAAACGGCGACAACCTGGCCATCTTTTTTGATTGGGATACGTTGAACTACCATATCCTGACCTTGCAAACGATGGGCTTTATTAACCTCAATCATACCAGTTTTAGCAACAATATGCATGCGGGTGTTTTCGATGACTTCAGTCGCATGTTTACCAATTTGAGCGGCTGGATCAATCCCCAGAAAACGACCGTAGGGTTTATTTAAAAAGATAATGTAACCATCTACATCAGTAACGATAACCCCGTTATGAATGTTATCTATAATCAGACGGCAAAGTTCCAGGTCTGACTCCAACTCTGCTTTTGAAGTTTTTTTTGCCACTGCTCCCCCGTCAAGAACCAACCTGGGAGGCTGTCCGAGAATAGCAATTTTTTCTCAGATCGAGGCATGCGAGGAAAATTACCGGAGGCATACGCTAAGTATTCCTAGGATAATTTTTTGAGCATTCTCGAACAGCCTAGAAAAGATTGTGTAGATTATTTGCTACACAACCATATCATACGAGAATCACTTCGTCAACATGAGAACTAATTCTACCTCAATATATTTGTCCGACCACCAAGCCTAAATCATTGTTTTATAACAATGATTTCCCTAACACCAACCTTGCCTGAAAATAAACATCCCCCTTGGCCTATTAATTGCGATATTCCATAATTATAAATTAAGAATCCCTAATCGCAGCATCAACCTAACAACCTAGTAGAGGAAATCAAATCATGCTCAGTAAAAAAACGGCAGTTATCACTGGTGCCGGTAGCGGTATCGGCAAAACCATCGCGAACCACCTCGCCAAACATGGTGCCAAGGTTGTGGTCGCCGACCTTAACGAAACCGCAGCCCGGGAAAGCGCTGACGAAATCAATGCCCAAAATGGCACATCCCTGGCTGTTGGTTGCGATGTCGCTAACGAACAAAGCGTCAACGAAATGGTTCAGAAAGCGGTCTCCAGCTACGGCTCAGTCGATATCCTGATCAACAATGCCGGACTGCAATTCATCAGCAAAATTGAGGAATTTCCGCTTGAAAAATGGAATCAATTAATTTCAGTCATGCTGACCGGCACGTTCCTTTGCACCAAAGCTTGT
>JAYEMC010000369.1:0-2038 GCA_034717935.1 Pseudomonadota bacterium
TTGACCCTAAAATTAACACTTTTTGCACTGTGTCCGCCGTAGCTTTATGCGAAGAAGTTACTGTATCTGTCATAGCCGTAGCGAAGGAGGATTGTTTTATCATATTAATAATATTATATTTTACTTACTATTATATTTATACTATCTTTTTACATATAATACAAAAATGCTATTCAAAATTGGTCACCATATCCGCTTGATTCGCAAGCAGCGCAAGATGTCACAGTCCTCTTTGGCGCAACTTTTAGGCATGAGTCGGTCAACTATCAGTCAGATTGAAAACGGAACCGTTCAGGATGTCGGCGTGCGTAAGCTGATCCGGATTCTCGAAGTCCTGGATCTTGAGTTGCGGGTCAGGCCGGCCGGTTCTCCGCCGACTCTTGATGAGTTGCGGGAAGGAGATGATCTGCCATGAGTGCTGAAAAGATCTTAGAGGTATTGATTGGTCGTTCCCGAATCGGGGAGTTGGCGCAAGAAGGGCGCAAAAAATATGTTTTCGACTATGCTTCACAGGACACCGAGGCTGTTTCTCTGACCATGCCGGTTCGACGGCAAAGCTGGGTCAGTGATGAACTGCATCCGATTTTCCAAATGAATTTACCGGAGGGGGCTTTGTTGGCAGCAGTCCGCCGAGCCATTGCTAAAATCATCGGTGATGATGACCTCTCGATCCTACAGGTTACGGGTGGAAGCCAAGTGGGCAGAAACCGTTTTCTCCTGGCGGGTCAAAAGGATCACGGAGAAATACAGCCAGAATCCCTTGAGGAGCTTCTGACCTATCCAGATACTAAAGAACTTTTCCATGAACTGCTTAATCGTTATGCTCTCCGCTCCGGAGTGTCGGGGGTGCAGCCCAAAGTTTTACTCGATGCGACAGAGCGCGGCACTCTGGCGTCAACCAGTTATATTGTTAAGACCTGGGGGGCTGATTATCCACAGTTGGCTGCAAATGAATACTTTTGCATGACTGCTGCAAAAAAAGCTGGTTTGCCAACTCCAGAGTTTAGTTTGGCCGATAATGGTGGTCTTTTTATTATACGCCGCTTCGATCAGACTCCTGATGGCCGATTTATCGGGTTTGAGGATATGTGCAGTTTGCAGGCATTAGGAACCGCGCAGAAATATCGGGGAACATATGAGCGGGTGGCCAAAAGCCTGAAAGAGTATGTCTCCGGTGAGCTTTTACCCGTTGCCAGGAAGCAGTTTTTTGCCACTCTGGTTCTTTCGTCTATGATCCGAAATGGGGATGCTCATTTGAAAAATTTTGGTGTGTTATATCCTTCTCTAACTGGACCAATAAAAATGGCACCGGTTTTTGACCTAGTGACGACCACGGCTTATTTGCGCCACGATGTTCCCGCCCTGTCTCTGGCTGGGACCAAGAAGTGGTGGCCGCGCAAGATGCTGGAGCGTTTTGCTGTGGCTCATCTTTCGTTGCCGATCGGTGAAGTCAGACGAACAATAGAGCGGCTTGCCGATGCGGTTATGGAAACACGCCGTCTGATCCCCGGATATATGACTGAACATTCTGAGTTTCGCGATGTTGGAGAAAGTATGATGGATATCTGGGAGGAAGGGGTTAGGAAGTTTTAGCTTTTTCCGTAGGCGGTGCCCGTACTCGGGCACAGAAGGGACGCTCATAAGATTATAAGTTTACCAGTTCGGGCAACACCCAGCCACGCTTTGCCGCTAATATCTCCCCCCCGCCGTACTGCTTGACTCACTGCCGGTTGGCTGATTCCTATTTTTTTGGCAAGAGATGTCGCTGTAAAGCCAAGCTCCCGCACAGCCCAGTAGCAAAACAAACTGCGTGCCTGTACCCGTAGAATTTAAATAGGGACACTCCCCTGTTTGTTTTGAACTTTTTAAAATATGCAAACATCACCCTTGTTAAACTCACAAAATCAGCAAGCATCCTGCAACGTATCCTCCAAATAACGCCGAAACAAAGGATCAACAACATGCCATAGCTCCCTTTGACCACCTTTTTCGACAAGATCCAGCTCAACAAGAGCTTTGAGAGCATTGCGAACCCCTC
>JAYEMC010000370.1:0-2035 GCA_034717935.1 Pseudomonadota bacterium
CGCCAACCGGAATCCTGGCCGATCGTCTGGGCCCCCGCCGACTTCTCAGTCTGGGGGCTTTAGTCGCCGGAATCGGCGGCCTGTTTTTCAGCCTCGCACCCACCATGTTCTGGGCCTCAATCGGACGTTTGTTGATTGGCGGTTCCGTTGCCGTAGCTTTTGTCGGCATGCTGAAACTGGCAAGTCACTGGTTTGCTCCGCGCCAGTTTGCTCTGGCCACTGGAATGGCACTTTTTTGCGGTATCATCGGGGCCGTATTCGCCGGTGTGCCTTTGCGCTTACTGGTTAATCTGCTCGGCTGGCGACCGGTGATGACGGCTTCCGCCGCTATCACCCTTATTGTAGCTGCAGCCATCTGGTTGTTGGTGCGCGACGACCCGAGTGAAAAAGGCTATCAAAGCTACAGCCTCAGCCCCTCTGGAAAAAATGAGGGATATTCGATCATTGCCGGTATCAGGGAAATTTTTCGTTATCGCAATACCTGGCTTTTATGTCTGATTCCCGGTGGTGTAGTTGGCTGTATTCTAACTTTCTCCGGTCTATGGGGAGTCCCTTTTCTAACCACGCATTATGGTCTTTTACCAGCTCAAGCTGCGGCGCTTAATTCGGCCATGCTGGTAGCGTGGGCCGTGGGCGGCCCCATCTGTGGTGGATTATCCGACCGTATCGGTTTGCGCAAACCCATATATGTGACCTGCAATATAGCCTTGGTTGGAGCATGGGCAATAATCATTTTCATTCCAAATCTACCACTACTGCTACTGATTGGACTTCTCTTGTTTGCCGGTCTGGCCTCCGGCGGTATGATTATCAGTTTTGCTTTTATCAAAGAGTCGGTTCCGCCTGACCTTGGCGGAACGGTTTCCGGGATTATCAACATGGGTGTAATGGCCGGACCAATGATCATGCAACCGGCAATCGGCTGGATACTGGACATGAAATGGCAAGGGGAAATTTTGCACGGGGTTAAGCTCTACAGTTTTGACGCCTATCGCACCGGTTTCTCATTGATGTTGGCATGGGCCGTACTAAGCGCCATACTAATTGTCTTTACTAAAGAGACCCATTGCCAACAACACAAAAAATAAGGAGTTACAAAAAAATGAAAAGAGAAAAACCGGCACTTATTATAATAGATATGGTCGAGGATTATTTTGCCGAGGATAAAGGCTATCCCATCACTCCCCTGGCCCGGGAGATAATTCCCTCTATCAACCGCACGATAGCCCAATTCAGGGAAAAAGGGTTCCCGGTCATCTTTTCCACCGACGCTTTTAAAGAGGATGATTTCATCTTTAACTCCCGCATGCATCCCCATGCCATAGCCGGAACAAAAGGAGCTGAAGTCGTGGGCGATCTGGGTATGCAAAAAGAGGATCTCTGGCTCCCGAAGCCACGATTTTCCGCTTTCTTTGATACCGACCTGGAAAAGACTTTGCATGAACAGCAAATCACCCTGTTAGCCGTAGCCGGCATCGCCACCAACTTCTGCGTTCTGACCACCGCGATGGATGCCCTCTGCCACGACTTTAAAGCTGTAATTCTTGAAGATTGTTCGACCGCATTTTCCCAGGAAATACACGACTATACCTTGGCTATTTACCGCAAGAATCCACTCTACCCGCTTTTTCGAATCATGACCTCCGGGGAGCTGGAAAAGGAGATATAGATGATAAGCTCGCTGTCGGAAATAGAGGCGTTGGCAAAAGCCGCAGATCCCGTAACAACTGCAATCATCGCCCCTGAAGATCACGAATTCATGCTTGCAGTAAAAGATGCCCGGACGCGGGGTTTTATCGAGCCGGTCTTAATCGGCCGCCGCGCGGTTATCGAAAAGGCTGCAAGCAAGGCAAATTATGATCTCGACACAACCCGGATTATCGAAGTGGCCAACCGACAAGAGATTGCCAATACAGCCTTGGAAATGTTGTCCTCGGAAGAAGTGGAGATGGTGAGCAAGGGTCAGATTTCAACCAGCTATGTTTACCGGGCGATCATTGCCCGGATGAAAGCCCGGCAAGAAGAGGCCGTAATC
>JAYEMC010000371.1:0-10344 GCA_034717935.1 Pseudomonadota bacterium
AGCCTTGCCTGGACATATGGCCAGAACCGAGCTTTATCCGCTATCGGTTACCGAAAAGGTGGGCACCGGTTTTAATCTAATCGATTTTCTGCTTGCGGATAACCTGTCTCTACCTGATCAATTGCCACCATTAAGCCGTGAGCAGCTGGCCCAAAGCTTGATTGACGGCGGTTATCCTGAGTTGCAAGACAAGAAGCCTCGGTCACGACATGTCTGGTTCCAATCTTATCTGCAAGGACGTTTATTCAAAGATTTTGAGACTGTCTATAGCGCCAAAGGCGATTATCACACTAAACTTGGGGCTCTGATTCCATATCTCGCAGGACTAAGCGGCAATCTCTTGAAGTATGCCAGCATAGCCAATGACCTGGCGCAAAACGACAAAGTCGTAAAATCCTATATCGAAGTTTTAGAGTGGATGTTTATTGTCAAACGCATCTACCCCTACGTTAAAAATCGATCTAAACGTCAAACCATTGAAATGCCCAAGCTGCACATGGTTGATACCGGACTGGCCTGCCACTTACTGGGAATAAAGAAAAAACAGCAATTACTCAATTCATCTTTTTACGGTGGTTTGCTCGAAAGTTTCGTTGTCATGGAGCTCTTCAAACAGATGGCGTGGGCGGAAGAGCCGGTGTCAATCTATCATTTTCGTGATAAAAGAAAAAATGAAGTAGATATAGTGCTTGAACAAAGTGATAACCGTATCATTGGTATCGAAGTAAAAGCTTCAAGTACGATTCGAGAATCAGACTTTAAAGGCCTGAACAAGCTCGGTGAGTTAGTCGGAGAGCAATTTAAATATGGGATAATTTTTTATACCGGGTCAAAATTATTCCCTTTTGCCCACGGGGGAAGAACCTGTTTCGCGGTGCCGCTGTCGCTGTTCTGGCTTTAAGCTTCCCCAATGGGTTGAGGTTAAAAAGGTTACAAGTTGGCTCCTTGAGTATAGAACTTAAATCTGGAAATATAAAATATGCTGCCAGCCCATATTGCTGAGAATATAAAAAAACAGGTTCTTTACTATCTGCAATCGACGTTTTCCTTTCGTGACCAAGAGGTAGAAAAAGCTTTTAACCGGTTTTTGCAAGACCCGGAAACCGGGATCTTTAAAGGCCCCTGGATTCAGCTCCGCAGGCCTTTTCGTCCGGCCCCTGAAGGGTCAACTTTTCCACTCGACATTAACATCCCCTTTCATCCCTTTCTCCATCAGTATCAATCCTGGAAACGATTATCCAGCAAAAACAAAAAACCTGAATCAACCATAGTTACCACCGGCACCGGTTCCGGTAAGACCGAGTGTTTTCTTTATCCTATTCTTGATCATTGTTTAAGGGCCAGGCAGCAGGGGCAGAAAGGCATAAAGGCGATCATTCTTTATCCTATGAATGCCTTGGCTGCGGATCAGGAAAAACGCTTTGCCGAAGTGGTACTTACGGATCCTGTTCTAAAAGCTGCCGGTATCCGGGTTGGCAACTATACCGGTCGTTATGATCCGGCCGATCCCGGTGCGGGAAAAGAGTCTGGAACCAAAGAACTTGGTAAAAAAGATGATCGTTATCATGGCATCAGCAATCACGCCGTACAATTGGAAAACCCTCCCGACATCCTGCTCACCAACTATAAAATGCTCGATTTTCTCCTCATGCGGCCCCAGGATCAGAAACTGTGGAGCTTTAATGAATCTGGAGAGTTGCAATATTTAGTTCTTGATGAACTCCATACCTACGATGGCGCCCAGGGGGCAGATGTTGCCTGTTTGATTCGCCGCCTGAAAGAACGTTTGTCAATTGCCAAAGGGCAACTCTGTGTCGTTGGCACCAGTGCCACATTAGACGATAAGCAAATAGATAAAGACGACAAGGATGGCTCAGCCGATGCATCTGAGACCGGCACCGACCGGTTGGCTCGGTTTGCCAGTACCCTGTTTGAAGAAGATATTACATCTGAGGCCGTGGTTGGCGAGAATCGTCTTGAAGTTGAAGAGATTGTGCTGCCGGATCTTGAAGAGATTGATCTTCCCGAGCCGAAAGATTGCGACCCGGTTGAAGGTGAAGATGCTTTAACCTATGTCAAACGGCAGGTTGTTTTATGGGGCGGCCCGGTTTTACCGCTGGTTTCCAGTGGCCACTCTTCTACGCTGAAAACTGAAATCGAAGATCAATGGTTGCTTGATTTGGGATGCTGGCTGAAAGGGTTGAAGCTTTTTAAACTTCTTCTTGAGATATTTCACCAGGCGGAAATAGACCGGAAAGACCCTCTTGTCTGGAACGATCTTGTTGATCGGTTAAGCCGAAAGGATCTCTCTTTTGCAAAAATCCCTAAATTTGAAGATCGGCAACTGCTGATAGCTTCATTTATTGCTATGGTAGGGCATGGTCGAGAGAGAAGAAGTGGTAAGTCATTCCCTTTGGTTCCAACTCAAATACAGCTCTGGATTCGGGAGCTTCGCCGCCTGGGAAGAATTGTTTCCGGCAAGCCAAATTTCGTTTGGCTGGATGAGCCTGTACAGAGTGTAAAGAGTCTGCCTGCTTTTCATTGCAGTGAGTGCGGTGAAGCGGGCTGGGTCGCTTTGCATGTACCCTCTGAAGACAGCAAAATTGAAGCTAAGGGTGTGCGGGGAATTCAATTATCTGACGACCCAACCGTTATTTACCGAAACTGGTTTGGCCCTAAGGGAGTAAAGAGCCAATATATAGCAATCATCAGCCCTTGGGATAAGAGCGATGAGGTTAATAAAGTTATTTCCACCCAGACAACCTTGCCCTCACTTGATACGGGCAACCTGAAACTCGAAACCGGAGAAACCAGTTTTCTCTGTCCGGTCAGTCTGGTGTTACGAAAAGGTGATGGCCCTTGCCCGCTGACCGACAATACTCAACGATTCAGAGTTAAATACGATCGCACTGTGAAAACAACGCAGAATGGCAACGTTATCGGCGATCAAGGCTGTCCTCGATGCGGATCCAAAACCGGGATATTTTTCATCGGTAGCCAGACTGCTACTTTGTCCAGTGTGGCTATTGATGAGATGTTTGGTTCTATCCTTAACAACGACCCGAAACTTCTGGCCTTTACCGACAGTGTACAGGATGCTTCACACCGGGCCGGATTTTTTACTTCCCGCACTTATCATTTCACATTTCGTACGGCTTTGCAGCATCTGATTGACGATGCCGGCACTACAGGGTTGCCCCTTAAAGATACGGGTGCAAAATTGCTTAATTACTGGTCGCAGGATAAACCGGGCTATCCCGGCCCCGGCAAAGCTATGGAGGCGTTGTTGCCACCTGATCTGCAGCAGTATCAACCATATCAAGATTTTCGCGAGCTTCGTAGACAGATACCACCTAAGATTCCACCTAAAAAACTGCAGGATGAGGTTGAGACACGACTAACCTGGGAAGCGACCAGTGAATTTAGTTTGATGCTGACCCATGGCCGAACTATGGAACTTTCCGGCAGTGCCTGTTTAGGTTGGGATGAAGAACGGATTGCCGGAACGCTCAATCTAATAAAAGAGAGACTTCCTGGAATTGATCCAGAGTTAACGAAACTCTCTGATGAAAAAATCAGGTTGTGGATTTATGGGCTCTTGTATCGCTATCGGGAACGGGGGGCGTTGGGGCATCTCTATCTGGATTCGTACGCCCGACAGAATTACTGGGGGAAATATCCGTTCGGCAGGGTAGTCGATGGACGTGAGACATATCCATCGGCTTCCCGTTATCGGCCAAGATTACTTCTGACTCAGCGACAAGCCGGTCACGAATTTATTCTGGCACCATCAAGCGGCAGCCGACTTCCCTGGCATATCGTTTGGTCCCGCCGTTCTCTTGGGAATCCGAGAGTCCAGGAATCGAGTATTCTTGATCTCTTGCAACTTTTTCTTACCAGCGGTGCTCAAGCAGGACTCCTTAAATGTCTTCACTATGACGGGCCGAAAGAATATTATGGAATTGCGGCAAATGCGGCTATCCTCTATTCCGAAGGCCTGCACCTTAAATGCAGTGAAAGTGATCGGACAATTTTCCGGCCCCGGCCGGAGGCTGAATTTTGGAAAGGTGCCCCCAGTCTTGAATACTATTCAACTGACGGATGCTACCACATAGAATCTTTTTCCTCGAGACAACAATATTATCAGGACAGATATAAAAAAGGGGCTTTGCGGCGAGTTGTCGCCCAGGAACATACCGGCCTGTTGGGAACTAATGAGCGAGAAGATCTGGAAAAAAGTTTCGCCACTATGGAACATGCCGATGATCCCAACATTCTGACCTGTACCAGCACCCTGGAGATGGGAATTGATATTGGCGACCTCTCCAGCACTATGCTCTGTTCGATACCCCCTGATACCTCAAGTTACCTGCAAAGAATTGGCCGGGCGGGACGGGCTACCGGAACCGCATTAATTGTTTCTTTTGTTAACCAACAGCCCCATGATCTGTTCTTTTATGCTCGCCCTACGGAGATGTTGAAAGGCAAAGTCGAGCCGCCGGGTTGCTGGCTTGATGCTGCGGCCGTTTTGGTTCGGCAATATCTTGGTTTCTGTTTTGACAGTGCAACGCACGCCAAAATTTTGCCGGAACTACCCAAGACCGGCAAACAGTTGGTTGACGATCTTAACTCTTCTAATGGGTTGATCACCTACATGATGGAGTGGGTCACCAAGAATGAAACCGAACTAACCAGTCGTTTTTTGCAGCGTTTTGGTCTAGCTGTGGTTCAGCCGGGAACTCGGGAACGATTTCTAACGGAAACCGATACTGATCTTCTTATTCAACGTATTCATAAGGCGGTTAACGACTTTGACCGTGTACGTCGTGAACTTGGCAATGCACGGAGTCGCTTACAGGGTCAATTAAAAAAACTTGGCGAGGAAGAGAAAGAAGCTCGGCGGGAGATTGAGCAAGAATTGCGGATTATCAAAGGGCGGATTGGCAGTTTGGGAAAAACCAGCGCCCTGGAGATCCTGACTGATCATGGCTTGTTGCCCAATTACGCTTTTCCTGAACGAGGAGTTAGTTTTTATGGTGCAATCTACAATAAACATCGGGATGGCAAACAGGAGCATAAACCGGTTGAACTATCCCGCTCGGCCGGATCGGCACTGCGTGAATTGGCTCCCCACAATATATTCTATACCCATAGTCGACAATTTGAAATCCAACAGATAGCGATTGGTAACCCCCAACAACCGATAATTGAATCTTGGGGGATCTGTGGGCGTTGTGGACACATGCGCCGGGTTGAGGAGTTGCAAAAACCGGAAACTTCGCCCAATTGTCCGCAATGTGGTCATGGCGGCGACCAGGAGAGCCAACTTGATCTCGGCCAGCAGAAACAATTTGTTGAATTTATTCAGTCCCAGGCCCTCTCTTTCATGGAACATTACGAAAGTTTGTCGGGTGACCGCAATGAAGAACGCCAACGTGAATTTTATCAGGTTTTAAGTAGCTTTGACCACACGATTGAAGCCCCGGTAGGTGCGGTTGGTAATGATGCTTTACCTTTTGGAATTGAATACCGAGCGGCAATGATTAGACGTGATATTAATGTCGGTTATTTTGGTGATGCCGGGAGTGTGCCTTTCGGGCCGGATCAGGAAGCAACCGATCATGGTTTCTATGTTTGTCAACATTGTGGTGTGGTGGTTCCGGCTGGTACCCCTCTTGATAAGGTGAATCATAGAAGAAGTTGTCATGGCCGTCGGCGGTATGAAAAGATGCAACAGGAAGGGAGAACCGGAAATCCTTTTAAATGGGAAAATGTCTATCTCTATCGGCAATTACGTTCTGAGGCTATTCGTCTGTTGCTGCCCTTGATTGACAGTGAAGATGTTAATACCCTGATTGCTTGTTTTTATCTTGGGCTCCGCCTTCAATTTGAAGGAAGCCCGGCTCACTTGATTATTTCGCCACAAATTTTGCCGGATGCGGCAACCGGATTAGATAAACACTTTCTCGTGCTTATGGATGCGGTGCCGGGAGGAACCGGATATCTCAAAACTTTATATCAGAAGAAAAACCGTGAAACCGGTCTTGAGGGAGAAGGGATAATTGAGGTTTTACGGCAAGCTCGAGATACCCTTGAAACCTGTGTCTGCCGAAAGCTGATGCAGCAGGATTCAGCTGACGACACCGACGGCTGTTACCGCTGTATCAGAAGTTATCATATGCAGTACAAAGCTGACCAGATCAGCCGGGAACGCGGTATTCGGTTGTTGAATCGGTTGCTTGAGGCCGGTAAAAATCGGGTTAGGGAAAAGAGTCTTGATAAGATCAAACCAGATTCTCTATTCGGCAGTGTTTTAGAGAAAAAGGTAGTTGACTGTTTGCAAGAGTTTGTGGTCGACAAACAGGGCAAATGGGAGACCACCATCATCAAGGGCGGACAGGGTTTTCGTTTTAGTCTTCCCGATGCTGAACGAATCTGGGAATTGGAACTCCAGCCGACACTGGGAATCGGTCAAGGAGTCTCGGTTCAGTCTCAGCCGGATTTTCTGCTCAGTTGTGACGATGACGATATCAAACCGGTAGCGATTTTTGCTGACGGATTTACATATCACTGCCACCCTCACAATCGCCTGGCCGATGACATGAATAAACGACGGGCAATTGTTGAAAGTGCAAAATACCACGTCTGGAGTGTGACTTGGGACGATCTGATTACAGAACATCCGGATCACACCATGGTTTGTCACCAGCAGGTAGCAAACACTCTTTTTGAATATGCAAGCAAAGCAAAAAAGATGGTCTTGCCGGATGCCAGGTTAGCCGTCCGCAACGGTATGGAGCAGTTAAAGGCTTTTATTGTGAAACCGATTGCCTCAGGTTGGAAGGTTTTAGCCGATTTTGCCGGGTTCTGGCCCCTACAGCTTCTTTATGCAAGGAGAAAAGTGTTGATGGCCGATTTGCAACCGGCTCTTGATGGATGGCGCCAAGGCGGTGCTATGATGACACTTGACCATGTTGAAGAAGGCAACTGGGTCTATAATGACAGAACCAGCCTTAATCAAGATTTTATTGCCTATATCTCGGTTGAAGATATTTTGAGTCATCGTTTGCCCAACACTTTAGTTCTTGGTCGTTTGGGCGATACTGAAACGGAAGTGACTGGTAGTGATTTCAAGGAGAGATGGCGACGGTTTTTGGCTTGTGTCAATCTCTATCAGTTCAGTGAAAATTTCAGGTTTTGGGCCGTATCTGAAGTAGGAGAAGGGGCAGCTCCTGATATATCAGTTGTTGCTCAGGATGAATTGTCGGATGCCTGGCAGGAGGTAATGGACGATGTTATCGCAAGCCTGCGGCCTTTTGTTCTGGTTATTGCGGCGGCGAAAGTTATTCTCCCCGAAGTAGAATATTACAACGACCATATTGATGATGATGCTTTCGCAGAACTGGCCTGGCCGGAATGCACACCTCCAATTGCTATTTTGTCCGGAGATCAGACAGACTTTGCCGGCAAATGGCAAAATCTCGGCTGGAAGGTTATTGTTTTAGATGAACTGCAAACCAAGGGAAGCAATTGGCTGATAGAGACAATTAATAAGAACGTAAAAGGATAATGACCATGGCGAAATTAATGATCCACCGAAATCTATTAAAAAATTTCGGCAAGCTTCCCACCAAAGTCCAGAAACGAGTTGCTGAATGGATTGATATTTTTCAGGACAATCCCCATGATCCCTCCATTGGTTTACATTCACTTAAAACTACGATGGTTGACCCTAAAGTCAGGGGCGGCGATCTGCCGGGCGGCTACCGGGCTATTGTCGTGGCCCCGGAAAAAGGCGACACCTACCTTCTGGTACATATTGATGCTCACGACAAAGCCTATAACTGGGCCAAAAATAAGCATTTCGAGGTACATAGTGCCACCGGTGTATTTCAGTTATTTGATGTAGAAGAGACTCGGTCTGCGGTTCAGAATCAAGCTGTTACAACTGATCAAACCAATAATTACCCTCTATGCAAACTCTCCGATGATGAACTCTTTAAAATTGGGATTCCGCAACCATTAATTCCAGCGGTAAGAGCTATCCGCTCTGATAGTTCTCTGGAAGCTTTGACCGACTACCTCCCCCCGGACTGCAGAGATGTGCTGTTTGGCGTGGCTATGGGCATGACTATGGACGAAGCTCTTGAGGAGATGCTTGGGCTGGTTGAGACGGGTGACCCCGGCATTGAAGGCGGCGGAGATTTTAGTCATATCGAAAAAATGCCGAATTTTGACCTGGTGTTGGTTGAGGGAGAAGACCATCTCAAAGATATTCTCAGCGGTGACTTTCAAGAATGGCGGATATTTCTACATCCTTGCCAGAAAAAATTGGTTGAGTGGCGCACCAAAGGGCCGATGAATATTAATGGAGCCGCAGGTACCGGTAAGACGGTAGCGTTGATGCACCGGGCTGTTTTTCTGGCGCGGAAGATCGAAAATCCAAAAGCTCAGGTTTTGCTCACGACATTTACTACCAATCTCTCGATTGCCATTAAAAACATGATTCACAGGCTTGGGCCGGACGTTGCTGAACGAATCGAGATCACGAATCTTCATGCCCTGGCCCGAACAATTTGTCTGAGATCAGGCTGGCGCGGCCGGATTGCTAATGATGAAGATTTTGCGGATATTTGGGATGAAGTTTTACTGGATCCTAATTTCACCGATTTGTCAATGCCGCGAGAAGAGTTGAAAAAGGAGTATTCTCTGGTTATTGATCCGAACGGAATCGATGAAGAAGAGATCTATTTGACTACTGTCAGATCGGGAAGACCGCGTATCAGCCGGAAACAGAGACGGGCGGTCTGGCCTATATTCAGAGCCTTTCAACGAGGTCTGAAAAAGCGTAACTTGCTCACTTTTGATGGTGCCATACACCAGGCCCGGCTTTCTCTTGAACAAGGTAATTTTCAAAAATATGCTCATGTTCTTGTCGATGAGATTCAGGATTTCAGCCTGGAAGCGTTAAAGTTGATCAAGGCATTAAGTCCGATTGACGAAAACGTAAGAGATCCTCTCTGTACCGCCGGGGATGGACATCAGCGAATTTATAGAACCAGGATCCCTTTGAGCCGAGCTGGCATTAATATTCGAGGCCGTTCACGCCGGTTAAAGATCAACTATCGCACCAGCGAACAGATTCGGAAATTTGCCCAAAGCATTTTAAAAGGAGTAGAAATTGACGATCTTGATGGTGGTATGGCCGTAATCATTGGCGACCATTCAGCCTTCAAAGGTCCGGAACCAATAGTTGAAATATGCAACACTCCTAAAAACGAAGCCGAAACTGTGGTTGCCTGGGCCAAAACTTTACTTAGAAGTCCCGGTCTGGCAACCCACGATATTTGCGTAACCCCATATAAACCTGAAATTCGGTCAGCTTTGACCGCTGCAGAAATATCAACCTATCAACTAAAACCCAGAGAAGATGACCCGGGCTCAGATATTCCGGGGGTGCGACTTGGCACTATCAAACGTATCAAAGGACTTGAATTTCGGGCCGTGGCCCTGGCCTGCGCCGACCAAAAGGACCCTATGAATAACCTGGGCCAAGCTGGCCCGCTCGAAAAATGTGAACGCTACGTCGCCGCAACCAGGGCCAGAGAACATTTATTGGTGACTGTTTCGGATAATTCTTGAATTATGGTTGTTTTGGAATAATTATGAAAACATTATACTTGACAGGGTTATAAGGTTATGTCAAAAGGGGTCGTGCCGCCGCACCCGAGCAGCTATCGTCAGCGTCGCTATCGTCAGCTGCAAGATTTTAAGGGTGGTTCATTTGAGGTGCGGGTTGAGGAGAGCGATCTCTGGATCAGTGCTCTGAATTCCGATTCTTGTTCTTTGGCTGAGCTTGAATCTTTAGCCTGTGAGCGCTTGCTTTTCTATCGTCAGTCGCTCCAAGCTTTTTTACAACGTTATCCTGATTGGGGGACGAGTCTGGTTCCGGTGATTGCGGCAGACTTTTCACCGGCACCGCCGCTGGCCCGGCAGATGATGACGGCCGCAAAAATTGCCGGGGTTGGACCGATGGCAGCAGTCGCCGGAGCCTTGGCTGAAGCGGTCGGCCGGGATCTTATCGCCTTGTCTCCTGAATTAGTGGTTGAAAACGGTGGCGATATCTTTCTCGCCGGTCGTGCAGAGTACACTTTGGCGGTTTTTGCCGGAACTTCTCGATTAAGTGGTCAACTTGGTCTCAGGATATCGGCTTTGGCACCTTTTAGTTGCGGGGTCTGCACGTCGTCGGGCCGGGTCGGGCATTCGTTAAGTTTCGGTCGGGCCGATGCGGTCACTATTGTGGCTGACAATGCCGCCCTGGCTGATGCTGCGGCTACGGCGATG
>JAYEMC010000372.1:0-2020 GCA_034717935.1 Pseudomonadota bacterium
ACGGTTACCATGCCATTGTTATGCGTTTGCGTCAAAAAGGCCTGACTGCGGAGTTATGCGAGAGGATTACCAAACAATTTTTTGCCGGGCTTGATGAAGGTGAGTTGCCGGCTGTAATACTTAGAGTAATCGAACGCCGCCGGGCTCACGAAAAAGATAAAAACCGTCTTTTTGCCTGGCTAAAAAGACGTGGGTTTCGCAGTCATGAGATTACCCAGGCCCTGCAAACCAGGTTGGAAGATAATAATATTTAACAAGGAGTGATATTTTGATGACCGGGAATGAGATTCGCAAGAAATTTTTGGACTATTTTTGCGGACAGGAACATAAAGAAGTTTCAAGCTCCAGTCTGGTACCGGCCAACGATCCGACCCTGCTCTTTACAAATGCCGGTATGAATCAGTTCAAAGATACCTTTCTGGGCCTTGAAGAGCGCGGCTACAAGCGGGCCACCACCTCACAGAAATGTGTGCGGGCCGGCGGTAAGCATAATGATCTTGAAAATGTCGGCCGCACCGCCCGCCATCATACGTTTTTTGAGATGTTGGGTAATTTCTCCTTTGGTGACTACTTTAAGCAGGAGGCCATTGAGTATGCTTGGGATTTTTTGACCCGGGTAATGGGGCTTGAGGCGGAAAAATTGTGGGCAACCGTTTTTCTCGATGATGACGAAGCTTACGATCTCTGGAAAACCGTGATCGGGGTGCCTGAAGAACGTATCGTTCGGCTAGGCGAAAAAGATAATTTCTGGGCTATGGGTGATACCGGGCCTTGCGGGCCTTGTTCCGAAATTCTTTATGATCAAGGTGAGAGTATGAGTTGCGGCCCCGATTGCGGAATCGGTATTTGCGATTGTGATCGTTACCTGGAGATCTGGAACCTGGTTTTCATGCAGTATAACCGGGATGCTTCCGGCACTATGAATCCGCTGCCCAAACCCAGCATCGATACCGGTATGGGGCTTGAACGTCTGGCGGCTGTGGTTCAAGGCGTACAGAGTAACTACGATACTGATCTCTTGCGTCAGGTCATTGCGGCGGGTGAAAAAATTTCCGGTAAAGTCTATGGCGATGATAACGATAATGATGTTTCGTTGCGGGTGCTGGCCGATCACAGTCGGGCGGCGACCTTTCTGATTGCCGATGGCATTCTGCCCGCAAATGATGGGCGCGGCTATGTTCTGCGCCGGATTATGCGGCGGGCCGCTCGTCACGGCAAGATGCTGGGACTGAACGATCCCTTTCTTTATCAACTCGCCGAAGCTGTAGCCGAAGTGATGCAACAACCCTATCCCGAACTTAAAAAGTCATTACCCTTCATTACCAGGGTGATTAAAAGTGAAGAGGAGCGTTTTGGTGAGACCCTCGACCGGGGTCTTAAAATTCTCGATGAAGAGATCGAGAAGTTGAAAATTTCCGGGTCGACCACGCTCTCCGGCGAAGTTACGTTTAAACTTTATGACACTTTCGGTTTTCCGGTTGATCTAACGGCTGACATTATTGAAAAAGATGGTTTTACCGTTGATCATGAGGGTTTTACTGCACAGATGCAAAAACAACAGGAACTCTCTCGCAAAGCCTGGAAGGGTTCGGGGGAAGATGCCGTTGACGAGATTTATAAAAGCTTGCTCAATGAAGGGTTGAAAAGTGAGTTTGTCGGCTACGAAAATTTTTCTGTTCAAGGAAAAGTTATTGCCATGTTGCATGATGGCGGGCCGGTATCTTTAGCTGAAAAAGGGCAGGAAGTTGAAATCCTCTTTGATCGTACCCCTTTTTATGGTGAGTCCGGCGGGCAGGCTGGTGATCAGGGGCGAGGGAGAAAAGAAAAAAATGGTGCTGTGAGTGTTGTCTTTGAAATTACGACAACAACTAAACCTCTTGATGGCCTGATTCTACATCGAGCTCGGATTACAGACGGTCAATTGCGGCTTAATGATGAATGTCAACTCGTCGTTTCTCGTGAAGAACGTCTGGCTACGGCCCGACATCACTCGGCAACCCACCTGCTCCAGGCTAAATTA
>JAYEMC010000373.1:0-2016 GCA_034717935.1 Pseudomonadota bacterium
ATGTCCGCTCGCCTCGCGGCGCAACGACCAGATACGAGCCCCGCAACCAAGATCGCGACCGACATCAGCTACCAGGGATCTGACATAGGTTCCTTTTGAACAGACCACCCGAAAAGCCACCAACGGGGCCTTGTATGACAAAAGCGTAAAAGAATCTATCTCAACCTGACGCTCAGGCGGTGTCACTTCGACACCGGCACGAGCATAAGCATAGAGCGGTTTACCTTTACGTTTAATCGCCGAATAGATCGGTGCGACCTGAGTTTGCTGACCAAGATAACGCTTAAAAATCTCAGTAATCTCTTGTTCATTACAGGTAAGCGGCCCGTCATGGCGGGCAACAATCTCACCATCACGATCCAGGGTATCGCTCTCAATTCCGAGCTCAATCTCGCCGCTGTAAACCTTACGACTCTCATCAAGATACTGAATCAGTCGAGTAGCCCGGTTAAGGGCCAGCGGCAACACTCCGGTAGCCAGAGGATCAAGAGTGCCGGTATGTCCGACCTTGCGACACCCAAGCCGCCGTTTGACCCGCGCTACCACCTGTTGCGAAGTCAAACCCTGCGGTTTATCGACAACCAAAAAGGCATCGTCGGTCATCGGCAAACAGAACTCTGTAAAGAGTTATCAATAATTGTAAAAACCTGCTCAATCAGCTCCGGCAAGTGCCCCTGCAAGCGACAACCGGCGGCATTGTGATGACCACCGCCGCCAAATTCAGCAGCTAAGGCGGCAACATTAACCGTGCCCCGGGAGCGAAAACTTAACTTATACTCTTCAGGCCCGATTTCACGGGCCATGAAGGCAACTTCAACTCCGGCTATCGAACGGGGATAATTGACCAAGCCGTCACTATACTCACTGTTGGTACCGGTCTCAGCAAAAATTTTTTCCGTCACCCAGACCGCTGCGGCCTTGCCGGACGTTGATATCTGTAAGGTATCGAGAACTCGACCAATCAACTTAATCCGTCCAGGCGGCTGGCTTTCATAAACCTGCTGGGTCACACTCCAGGGTTCAACCCCGCGAGCGACCAGATCACCGGCAATAATAAAAGAGCTCGGGGTAGCATTAGAGTATCGAAAAGATCCGGTATCAGTCAAAATCGCGGTATAAATATTGACCGCAACATCGAGCTTGAAATCGGGTTCAAGACAAAGTGCCAACTCGTAGATTAACTCCCCGGTTGCACAGGCCTGAGAATAGACAATATTAATGTCCGCCGCTAAATCAGCAGTCAAGTGATGATCAATACATAAAGATTGATCATAGCCCCGCCATTTCGCCAAAGCCTTACCCGCCCGTTCAAATTCACTGCAGTCAAGCAGGCAGAGGAGATCACAGGTTTCAGGCAGGCGATTAACAAATAGTTCAGTTCCGGGCAAAAATTCATAACTGTAGGGAACTGCATCTTGATTATAGACAACCACCTGTTTACCCAATTTCTTGAGTATCAGTGCCCAGGCCAAAGACGAACCGACAGCATCGCCATCAGGATCAACATGGCTGGCAATGACGATGGTTTCAGCCTTTTGCACCGCCGCCAGAGCAAGGGCCTTCTTATCAGCTCCAATCAGACTCATTTACAGCTCTTCTTCCTTTTTAATACGGCCAAAAATCTCTTCCATATGCGCCCCTTTATCGGTTGTTTTATCGTAACGAAAGTGGAGTGCAGGAATTCTTTTCAAGTGTAACCGGCGCCCCAATTCACGACGCATAAAGCCGGAGGTACTCTGGAGACCGGACAAGCTGTCAGCTTTTTCCTGATCACTGCCGTAAACCGTATAATAGACGGTCGCATGGCCTAAATCGGGAGAGACCTCAACATCCATGACCGTGACAAAACCGATGCGCGGATCTTTAATATCGCGCGACAACATAGAGGAGATTTCACCTCTTAACTGATCTCCGATACGCTGACAACGCTGACTACGTTCTTTCATTTATATATCCATTATAACTTGGCGGCAATCTCTTCTATTTCAAAAGACTCGATAACATCGCCGGCTTTGA
>JAYEMC010000374.1:0-2015 GCA_034717935.1 Pseudomonadota bacterium
GGCAAAGAATGTTTTCCGGTTTATCGAATGAAGATAATAATAGGGGCTTTTCTCTTCTGGAATTTCTTTTAGTTCTAGCTCTGATCGGTTTTTTACTGGCAGTTATATTGCCCCGCTTTCAAAGGGCAACAGTGGCTTCACGCTTTGCCGAAGTGCGGCATCAAGCGACTGAAATTGCCAGTTTTATTAATCAGTGGACAAACGATCAGGTTCGGGCACAGCTTGCCGATACCTCCTTTACTCCTAAAGATTTCCTTATGGAGAGGATAGCTGGAACCAATAATAGCTTCAAAAGTGAGCCTCTGCACCACCGCTATACCGGCAATGACAATTTCAACGGGGTCGAGATGCTGATCTCACCCGATGATCTCCCGCGCAATCCTTTCAATCAAGCCTTTTACTTTAACCTCGTTAATGATGACCCCAAACTGATGCCGAGTCCTAATCCCGGACTTATATATCTGACCTCATTTCGAGAAACTAAACGGCCTCGCGGCGATCGGGGCTTGCGTTTTTTCTATCTGATTTTTACCGGAACTGATTTAGATTCTCGTAATCCCGGTTTAGGTACCTGGTACGGCGGTATGGACGATGAAGTCGAATTAAATATTCGTCGAGGCGTTTTAGTCAACCGTTATCCCGATATCCCTTGCCGTCCTTCTAGAGTGGTTGATGATCGTTGGCGATAACTAATGGTATTTTAGACAGGAAAAAACCGGGGGCAGGCCCCTTTTTTTCTTTGGGGTGAAAAAATTAAGCTGCCGTTTGCTCTTTAACCTGCCATCCGGGAAAAACAAGAACTGCAGGATGGCACATGAGAGCTTTAGCGAGAACTTTGGCTCTTTCTACTCCTATTTGTACCCGATCATTTTCAATAGCAGAGATTGTAGACTGAGGAATTCCGGTTAACCGAGCCAAATCATTTTGACTAAAACTCTGCAGTTCTCTAATAATTTTTACGGACTCTCCGTTTGATACATCAACAGAGGTGACAGCCTTTTTGTAATTTTTCATGTGCTATCTCCTATAATCATGAGGGTTAATTTCAATTACCTGAACATACAGCTCACCTTTATTAACCTTGTATATAATTCTATACTGAATGCTTAACCTTGAGGATCGAAAACCTCGCCATTTTCCCTTTAGAGCTTCGTCATGGAACCCTTTGATGAGCCTTAAACCTTCCGGCCCTGAAACCGTTACAATATCTTTCCATTTTTCGTACCTCTTTAAAATCTCAAGTGGTATTTTGGTTAATTTCTTCGCCAATGATTGATGTTCAAATATCTCCCACATACCCAAAACATACTATACTAAATATAGTATGTCAACCAGATTATAATAAAAACTATGGCATGTTTTTGGTGAAGTTCGCTTTGGCAATCTCAACCTTCCAGCACAAAAAAACCCGAGGCCAATTTAATGACTTCGGGTTTTTGGAACATCCGGGAACTTCCCGGAATCGTTAGTGGTGGAGGTGGCGAGAATCGAACTCGCGTCCGAAAACCTTTACGTAAGGGCCTCTACATGTTTAGGCGGATTTTAGTTTAACCGGTCTTAAGCTCCTCCGGTCGGGATCTTAAGGCGGCGATTTTCCATTTGATTTCGGACGGTAACCGGAAACTAATCACCATCCTATCCCACTTAAATGATACCCGGGTCCTGCTTAGCGGAAGTCAGCTGGTCGGGCACTGGCTATGCAGCCAGAGCGTAGTCGCTATTATCGGCGTCTATGTTATTTTCAGTCAGTTTTAGGAGTTAACTGAGTGCTCCACATGCAACCCCACGCTTAGCATTCCCGTCGAACCCAGGACACCCCCGTGGTGAAATGATTGCGCACCGATAGCTGTTGTCAGCGCTTCATCTATTTAGTGCGCGACCGAAAACCGCCAATTTCCTCGATTGCGGCGTTAGGCTCAAATTTTAATCCTCGGAATACTAAGTGTATGCCTGTGGTTAAAATCTTCGCCTGCCTTGCACTCAAGAAAATTGTCAGGTTTTCGGTCAGGCACTAA
>JAYEMC010000375.1:0-1993 GCA_034717935.1 Pseudomonadota bacterium
GTAGAACTTTGGCCGACTGTGCTCCACAAGCGATGATCCGGCCAATAACCCCGCCGGTGGTGAAAACGGGGTTATTGATTTTAAGGTTCCGGTTAGTTCCGCAATCGATGATCAAGATATGCGAGAGGCTGTCGGTTTGACGCCCTATTACATGAGCCGCAATACCTTGATCCAGAATTTCGTGTTGCTCTTTAAATTTAAGGAGTTCGTGCAGGCGCAGGTTCTCAAGTTTGGCTTCTTTAAGTGCTGCCAGACGATATTTCATTAGATTAATATTTTTTTTCAGTTGCCGGTTTTTCTCTTTTACGCCGACCAGATTGATGTAGCTGTCGAAGAGTTTGTTGGTTGTGGTAAAGGCCAGGTCGATGCCTTTTTGCACCGGATAGGTCATGGTCAGGGCGGCCCGTTCAGCAATGCTGAGCAGGCTGCCTCCTTTTTTCAGGCCAAAGCTTACACAGAGGGTCAGGAAAGTGAATATTAATGCCAAGCTGAACAGCCATGGCAGTCGGCGGCTGAGAGCAGTCATGTCAATCTCGTTTTATTGTAACTTACGCTGAATAGTCGGTTTTATTTTTAATCGCTTTCGGTTACGTTTCGGAGAAGTTTTAAGTTACCCAAGACCATGCCGGAGCCCCGGACAACACAGGTCAGGGGCTCCTCAACTACGGTTATGGGCAACCCCGTTTCGTGACGCATCAAGGTATCGAGGTTGCGCAACAGGGCTCCGCCGCCGGTCAGCATGATACCTTTATCAACAATGTCAGCGGCCAGTTCGGGCGGGGTTCGTTCAAGGGCAACCCGAACGGAGTCGAGGATGGCGTTGACCGGTTCAGTCAGAGCTTCGCGGATCTCTTCAGAATTTATCTCTAAAACCTGGGGCACGCCGGCGACCGTATCCCGGCCTTTGATGGACATGGTTTCCGGTTCATCCAATGGGGCGGCGGCGCCGATCTCTATCTTTATCTGTTCAGCCATACGTTCGCCGATCAACATATTGTATTTACGGCGAATGTATTGAATGATGGCCTCATCGATTTTATCACCTCCAACTCGTACGGAACGGGAGAAGACGATGCCGGCGAGGGAGATAACCGCGACCTCAGTGGTACCTCCACCAATATCGACAACCATGTTGCCGGTCGGCTCGGTGATCGGCAAGCCGGCGCCGATGCCGGCAGCCATCGGTTCTTCAATTAGATACACTTCACGGGCACCGGCAGATTCCGCCGACTCTTTGACGGCACGCCGTTCTACCTGAGTGATACCGGAGGGAACACAGATGACGGTTCGTGGGCGTACCCATTTTTTACGTTTATGGACTTTAGTGATAAAGTGACGCAGCATCGCTTCAGTGACTTCAAAGTCGGCTATGACTCCATCTTTCATGGGGCGAATAGCAACGATGTTGCCCGGTGTACGACCGAGCATAAGTTTGGCTTCGGTGCCGACGGCTAGAACTTTTTTGGTTCCGTTGGGGTTACTTTGGACGGCCACGACTGAAGGCTCATTGATAACAATTCCTTTTCCTTCAACGTATACCAGGGTGTTGGCTGTACCAAGGTCAATCGCCAGGTCTCTGGAGAAAAGACCAAAAAATGAACTGAACATCTAATAAAATTCTCTCTATATGATTAAGTGTATAATAAAAGAAAATATAATCTATTTAAGTGACCTTGATGTTAGCAGGGAAAGAGAAAAAATTCAAGAAAAATAAATGGTTCCGGGTTTTTTTAGAAAAAAAAAGAGTATTTCTCAAAAAATAGAAAAAAGTTTGATTGTTGTTAAAAAAAAAGCCGGCTTGACTCCGGCATAGGGATGGACTATCAGTTGGAGATGACTTCATTAAATTTACCGGATGAGTTCTGGCTGGAGGATGCAGGTCTTGATGATGATCACGATGAGGGCCGGCATGTTTATAGTGTATCTCAACTGACCGGTGATATCCGCCTGATTTTAGAGGATAATTTTACCCCGGTCTGGGTCGAAGGTGAAA
>JAYEMC010000376.1:0-1988 GCA_034717935.1 Pseudomonadota bacterium
CCCGAATTTGCTGAAAAAATAGCTGATGAGTTCAAAAAACTGGTCGAGCTTACAGTAAAACATCCCGAATCGGCCTTAATTGAACTTTTACAATTTCGCGACCAAAGAAAACCAGGAATCGGAAGCCGGAAACCGGAAAATATTATACCAGCAAAACCGGATCATAAAGAACAAAAATCAGCTGCCCCCAAGCTCTCCCCAAGCCACATGCAGAAGAGACTCTGGTTTCTCCATAAAATGGAGGGGGATCAAGCCCATGCCTACAACTCTCCACTTTTTTGGGAGATCACGGGAGAGCCGAAGGTCAAGGTTCTTGAATTTGCCCTTAATAAATTGCTTGAACGTCATGAAAGTTTACGCACAATTTTTCCCGATAACCGGGGGGAACCCTCTCTGCTTGTCCTGGCGCCGCAGCCACTCTCACTGCAAATTGAAAAGATAGCTGAAAATGAGATTAACGACTTCATGGAAGCTGAGACAAAACGCGCCTTTGACTTGGAGCGCGGTCCACTTTTCGTACCCCGTTTGCTTCAGATCGCCGGGGAAAAACCGCACTACTTTCTCTCCCTCAACTTTCATCACATCATAACTGATGCCTGGTCGCTGGATATTATTACCCGTGAGCTGATCGAATTATACACGGCAAAGATCGAGCGGCGCCCGCCCCGGCTACCGGAGTTAACTATTCAATATAGTGATTTCTGCAGCCGCCAAAATAAAATTGTCGAAAGTGAACAAATGGAACAAAAGGTGGCTGAATGTGCCGGTTACCTTGAAGGCAGTTGTAACGAACTCACTCTTTTCCCGGATAAACCAGGCTCCGACATGCAAACGTTTGCCGGAGCGGCGGGAGCTTTTTTTATTGAGCCGGAACTCACACAAGAGCTCGAAACTTTAAGAAAAACCACCGGCATCACTCCATTTATACTCTTACTCGCCGCCTTCGGAGCCCTCTTACGCCACTATACGGGAGAACAAGATATTCTCATCGGGGTGCCGGCTGCCGGACGTGAAGAGCAGGACGTACAACACCTGACCGGATTTTTTGTCAACACCATCCCGGTACGTCTCAAAATGTCTAATGATCCCACGTTCAGACAATTTTTAAAAGATGTACGAGCCGCCATGAGCGATGCTTTAGACTATCAGGATGTCCCCATCGACCGCCTGATCAGAGAGCTGAAGTTGGAGCGGAGCAGCAATCACTCGCCCCTGGTGCAGGTGATGTTTTCGTTGCAGGAGAGATTAAAGGAGAGTCTTAAATTACCGGGCCTGACCATGAACATGGTTCTGCCGCCGCGCCACATATCGATATTCAACCTGACCATGGAACTGATTCCGCTGGCGACCGGGATGCTCGGCCTTCTGGAATATAATACGGATCTTTTCAACAGTGAGACGGTCAGCCGAATTACGGCCCACTATGTCAACCTGCTGCAAAGAGCAGTCAAAAACCCGGATTCCAAACTCTCCGCCCTGCCCGAAATGACGCCTGAAGAGCGCCGCCTGGTCTGCGGGGAAAATATGAGCGGGGGAAATTTGGGCAAAGTAAGCCGGAGGATTGCTCAGGAGATATCCTTAAGGCAGTCCGAAAGCCCGCTCAAACCGGCCGTGGTTTCAGACAACCTCTCACTAACCCGAACCGAACTTGAAAATCGGGCCCGGCAACTGGCCGGTTATCTTCTAAAGCGCGGTCTCAAAAAGGGAGATCATGTTGGTTTAGCTCTGGCCCGAACCATTGACATGGTACCAACCCTTCTGGCTCTGATAAAGATCGGGGCGGTTCTTGTACCGCTTGATCCGCTGACCCCGAAACCCCGCTGTCATCATATTCTAAGCACGGCCAAGCTTAAATTACTGATTACCAGTAGGCCCGATTACGCCATCTGTGACGCCTGTCAAGAAGAGGCAATCTCCATTATTGACATTGAGAAAGAGGCCAAAAATATTGCCGCAAGTTTCTCATTGTCAAAAACAGTTGCAGTGAC
>JAYEMC010000377.1:0-1985 GCA_034717935.1 Pseudomonadota bacterium
TCGTCGTGAAGAGATTACAGTGATAAAACGTGACGGTCTCAGTACACTGGTCGATTTAGTTCCTTTCTCGCTTATGGATCATCTTGAGCGTTTGCGTAATCCGGCAATCTCGCACAAAATTGTCGATTTTACCTGGGCTCCGAACTTATCTGTCGCTCGCCGTTTTATTAATTTTCGGCGCCTGCGTCTTGATGATCTTGAGGTTGCAACCTACAATTTTCGTGAGTCTTGGTATTAAGGGACTTCCAGGAGCTAACTAAATAATTCGCTTTTTAGTTTATAGCCACGAAAGCACACGAAAAAACGCAAAAAAAACCTTTATCCTTGAGCTCGTAACACGGTTTTTACTTGCCCTCTTCATCCTTCATCCTTCATCTTTTAATTTTTTTTCTCCCTCCCCCTTGATTTTTCATTTAGGCGTGAGTATATTCTCGCCTGTTAGCACTCCGATGTCTTGAGTGCCAAAACTTCGTAAGTCAGGTTGCCGCATAGATTGGCAGCCTTAGTTTTTATCTGTTAATTAAAAAAAACATCTATTTTAAGGAGAATCAACGATGAATATCAGACCTTTACAGGATCGGATCATTGTCAAACGGCTCGAAGAGGAAGAGAAAACCGCAGGCGGAATCATTATTCCCGATGCTGCTAAAGAGAAACCGATGCAGGGTGAAGTTGTCGCTGCCGGTAATGGTAAAGTATCTGAAGATGGCAAAGTTCTGCCGCTGGATGTTAAGGTAGGCGACAAGATTCTTTTTGGTAAATATGCCGGTACCGAAGTGAAATTGGATGGCGACGACTATCTCATCATGCGTGAAGATGACGTTCTTGGCGTACTTTCCTAGTATACTTTAATAGTTGCAATAGTTATATAATTGAAGAAAGGGTTCCTGTTTTGAACCCGACAATAAATTTTGGAGGTTGATTTACAATGGCTGCAAAAGAGATTAAATTTGAACAGGAAGCCCGTCAGGCGATTCTGAGTGGTATCAATATTCTGGCCGATGCGGTCAAGGTTACTCTTGGACCCAAAGGTCGTAACGTTATTATCGACAAATCTTTCGGTTCTCCGACGATCACCAAAGATGGTGTTTCGGTTGCCAAAGAGATTGAGCTTGATGATAAATTTGAGAACATCGGGGCGCAATTGGTTAAAGAAGTTGCCAGCAAAACCAGTGACGTTGCCGGTGATGGAACAACTACTGCTACAGTTTTGGCTCAGGCTATCTATCGTGAAGGTTCCAAGATGGTTGCTGCCGGCGCCAATCCGATGGAACTCAAACGCGGTATCGATCTCTCCGTAACAAAATTGGTTGCCGCTCTTGAAGGTATGTCTAATCCGACAACAACCCATAAAGATATCGCCCAGGTTGGGATTATCTCTGCTAATGGTGATGCTACGATCGGTAATATCATTGCCGAAGCTATGGATAAAGTTGGTAAAGAGGGTGTTATCACGGTTGAAGAAGCCAAATCGATGGATACCTCTCTCGATGTTGTTGAAGGTATGCAGTTTGATCGCGGCTACCTCTCTCCTTATTTTGTAACCGATACGGAAAAAATGATTGCCGAGATGGAGAATCCCTATATTCTCATCCACGACAAAAAAATCAGCAACATGAAAGATCTGCTGCCGATTCTTGAACAGATTGCCAAAATGAGCCGGCCCTTCCTGATGATTGCTGAAGATATCGATGGCGAAGCCCTGGCGACCCTGGTTGTCAATAAACTGCGCGGCACGTTAAACTGTGTTGCGGTTAAAGCTCCCGGTTTTGGCGATCGTCGTAAAGCGATGCTCGAAGATATCGCCGTATTGACCGGTGGTCAGGTGATCTCCGAAGAGATCGGTCTGAAACTTGAGTCCGCTTCTTTGGAAGATCTTGGTGAGGCCAAACGGATTCACATCGACAAAGACAACACTACCATCGTTGATGGTCACGGTTCCCAGGATATGATTCAGGGCCGCGTCAAACAGCTTCGGGCCCAGG
>JAYEMC010000378.1:0-10174 GCA_034717935.1 Pseudomonadota bacterium
TGACCGTACCCCATGAGTAGGACTCAAGTAGCTCGACAAAATAATCCACCAATTGATCCATGGAAAGATCATACAGCTGGCAGTTAAAATAGTTTCCTATACGCCTGATTGCTCTTGCGTATGCTTCAACGGTTTTTGTCTGAAAACCGTTGAGTTTCAGGTGTTTAAGGTGCTTGTTGTAATGTTTGATAAATTTGGGGTCGTTTGGTAGGCTGGTATCCATTATGAATCCTCCTGATTGTAACGGTTTAGGTTAATAGCAAGCAATGATGTTGCTATTTCCTTTTTACCGCAAAAATATCAGAAGTTACAATCTCTACCAGTAAGTGACGGGTTTTTGTCTGTCGCGATAGCGGCTTCGTCCAACAAAAGGGTGGAGAGGACGCGAAATAAGCCTTCAATTCTTGCGATCATTGCGGTCGCGCCCCTCACCCAAGTCGTTAGCAGTACAAAGATATAAGCAAAACCAAGCACGGCTTGTTAGTTGGCCGGGCCTGGCGGGAGTAATTCTCCAGCAAGGAAGTGATGCATCATGGTCAGTAAGATCATAACCAACTTGAAGGAAGGCGTGCTCTGTGATTATTGGGTAAACAGACTAATGTTGGCGTATAAGACCACCAATCTTTTCAAGGCCAACCCCCTATCCAGAAACAACAGAGGCAATAGGCAATAGTTAGTAGCCCTAATTTTGCTGGTGGCCGTGGAATGTTAGACCCAGCCCCCACATCGAGCAAGCGCTGGTATGGAGGGGGGGGGTAGCTGAAAGTTACTCCTGTTTTTTTATAGAAGTTTTGCCACCATGGCTTTGGCCTCGTCCTGAATATGGCCGATATGCGTCTCATCAATGAAACTTTCCGCATAAATTTTGTAAATATCTTCCGTACCGGAGGGCCGCAGGGCAAACCAGCCATTTTCAGCCACCACTTTCAAACCGCCAATAGCCGCATCGTTTCCGGGGGCGTTAGTTAATATCGCCTTAATCGGCTCACCCGCAAGCATCTCCTCTTTAACATCTTCGGCGGCAAGTTTTTTCAGCACCGCTTTTTGTTCAATGGATGCCGGAACATCGATGCGGGCATAGATTGGCGCACCGAATTTGTCCGTCATTTCCTTATAATGTTCGCCCGGATCGCGTCCTGTTTTCGCGGTGATCTCGGCGGCCAACAGATTGAGAACGATACCGTCTTTGTCGGTAGTCCAGACCGTTCCGTCGTGGCGCAAAAAACTGGCTCCGGCGCTCTCTTCACCGCCAAAAAAGATCGTGCCATGGAGCAGGCCGTCGACAAACCACTTAAATCCCACGGGAACCTCCACCACCTTCCGGCCCAGACTGGCCGCGACCCGGTCAATAATAGAGCTGCTGACCAGAGTTTTGCCGATAGCCAGATCTTTTTTCCACAGGGGGCGATTTTCCGAAAGGTAGGCGATAGCCACACTGAGATAGTGGTTAGGGTTCATCAGGCCCATGCTTTTAGTGACGATTCCGTGGCGATCAAAGTCGGTATCATTGCCGAAAGCGATAGCAAAATCCTCTTTCAGCGCCACCAGCCCAGCCATGGCAAAAGGTGAAGAGCAGTCCATCCGGATCTTGCCATCTCTATCCACGTGCATAAAGGAGAAGGTCGAATCAAGCGTGTCGTGAAAGAGCTCCATATTCAGGCCATAACGTTCCTTTATGGCCCTGTAGTATGACAAGCCGGAACCACCCATGGCATCGGCTCCGATATGAATATTTGACTTGGCGATAAGCTCCATATCGACCACATTGCCCAAATCCTCGACATATGGGGTCAGGTAGTCATAGTAACGGAGGGTTGCACTCTGCAACGCATCTTTTAGCTCCATCACCTGCACTTGGCGGAGCTGGTCTTCCAAGATTGCATTGGCGCGGGCCTCAATCACTCCGGTTACATCCGTATCCGCAGGCCCGCCATGCGGAGGATTGTATTTAAAACCCCCGTCTGTCGGCGGGTTGTGGGAGGGGGTTATGACAATGCCGTCACATTTTTTATCCCCATCCCGATTATGGGTGAGGATGGCATGGGAGATGACCGGCGTCGGCGTATAGTCGAAATTTGCCGCGATACAGACATCAACTTTATTTGCGGCGAGCACCTGCACGGCCGTGAGCTGAGCCGGCCAGGAGAGGGCGTGAGTATCCATGCCCATGAACAAGGTTCCGTTGATACCCGCTTCCCGGCGATAGTCACAAACCGCCTGCGTGACGGCCAGAATATGGGCTTCATTAAAACTGCAAAGCAGGGAGCTGCCGCGATGGCCGGAGGTGCCGAAGGCGACACGCTGAACCGGCTGTGCCACATCAGGTTGCAAAGTGTAATAGGCGGAAATAAGTTCCGGGACATTCACGAGCATGGATCGGGGGGCAGGTTTTCCCGCCAAGGGATGACTATTCATAATCTTTTCCTCTACAATTAAGCAGCTAAAGTTAGTGCGTACTTCGGCAAGGTACCTGGAAGGCTGTCCGAGAACGTCTTTTTTTCCCACATCTGCGTTATGCTCAAAAAATCATCCTCAGAATACTTAGTGTATGCTTGCGGTAATTTTCTTCGCATGCCTTGATCTGAGAAAAAAATCCTATTCTCGGACAGCCTCCTATTATTTTTTTTGCCGGGCTGCGCGTATAACTGCAATTTCATCAAGATTGCGAAGTTCAAGTTTCTCAACCTCCAACTTATAGGCCTGAAAGTGTTTTTCCCGAACCCTCTCCAATAGACGACGCTCCTTAACACAGACAAGAAGCTCCTCTTCTTTTATCAATCTCTCCCTAAAGGTATCTTCCACGAGGTGCCGAACCGCATCAACCTCGTGCATTAATTTGACTTCACGAAAACGATCCAACTCCATCTCCGCAACCGCTACCCCCTTCTCCAGAGCCACCTGACTATCGTGAAGCTCCGCTTTCTGCAATGTCTGCAAATGCTTAAATTTATCCTGTATCTGCTGTAATCGTTCAGTCACTTCAGCCAGCTCCCGAGCCGCATTCTCTTCGCGAACCAACCGATGCTTTAAAACTACTTCCAATGAAAATTTAAACATCTCACAAGCTTCCAGCAAAAAAGATTGACAAATAATAGATGATAACGTAAATCAGCCCCGGTTTTACGGACAACCTCAGGAGCTGTCCGTAAACTGTATAATTCTGTCAACCCTAACAAAAATTCAAGAGGAAGTATAGCATGATTGAAAAAACTTTATCGATTATTAAGCCCGACGCCGTCGCCAAAGGGGTAATTGGTCAGGTGATTGCCTGTTTTAGCGATAACAACCTGAAAATTGCCGCCTTGAAGATGGTTCATCTGAGTAAACGTGAAGCCCAAGGTTTTTATGCCGTCCACGCAGAGCGTCCTTTTTTCGACAGCTTAACCGATTTCATGTCTTCGGGTCCGGCCGTCGTCATGGTTTTAAGCGGTGAAAATGCGATCAGCAAAAACCGAGAGTTGATGGGTGCCACCAACCCGGCCGAAGCTGCCGACGGTACCTTGCGCAAACGTTTTGCCACCGACATCGAAAAAAATGCCGTACATGGCTCCGATGCCCCGGAAACCGCTCGCGAAGAGATCGGCTACTTCTTCCCCGAACTCGAGATTGTTAATTCTTGAAAAGCGGGTGGAAAAGGTTTAAGGGTGGAAGGGTGAAAGAGTTGAAGAGTTCAAAAAAAACAACCCTTAAACCTTTTACCCCTTCCACTCCAAGAAGGAAATACGCTTGAATAACGGCTTTTTCATTACCGGTACGGACACCGGGGTCGGCAAAACCGTGGTCGCCGCGACCATAGCTTATGCCCTGCACCAACGCCAAATCAGTTTCAGCTATATAAAACCGGTGGAAAGCGGTATAAGTAATCGTCAGCATCTTGAAAATGATTCCGATGCCGCCCGGGTAAAAAGGGCCGGTTTTTTACCCGAATCCTTAGAAGAGATAGTCCCTTTTACGTTTCGCGAACCTTTGGCCCCACTCCTGGCGGCCCGCCGGGAAGGGATTAATCTTTCGGGAAAAAAGTTAAGAGAGACAATCAGGGCTCGGATCAAACCGTCCCGATTAACTCTCGTGGAAGGAGCCGGTGGACTTTTGGCCCCGCTCTGCCCAGGCTATTTGATCCTTGACCTTATAAAAGAGTTGCAACTCCCGGTTATAGTCGTCTGTCGAACCTCATTGGGAGCCATCAACCACACCCTTCTCACCCTGGATCGACTCCGCCGGGAAGGTATCCGACCGGCCGGCATTATCGCCAACCACTTAACCGCCACAATCGGCGTAGCCGAAAAAACATTCATTGCCCAACTTAACGAATTTGACCCAGTCACTATTTTAGGGGAGCTCCCTTTCCTCAAGAATCCCCCATCTGAATTTAAAGCCTGGGAAAAACTTGCCACCCATATCGATTTTGACAATCTTCTTATCGACAAGTCAGCACAATAACTTGTCAAATTCCGCTTTATCTGCTAGAAAGCAGTTCGAGAATATCTTTTTCACCAACTCATCAACAGTAGTCACTAATGCACAAAACTCCCAACCGTCAAAACCTGATGGCCGGTACCGTCCGGCGACTCCTCCAGCGGGAAGCCTGGCATAACGTACAGAAGGTCATAGAGAAGTTCTATCCGGCCGACATTTCTCTGGTCATGCGTGAGCTTGACGCAGAGATGCGCCGGACCCTTTTCAAACAGATCAAAGATATTTCCAAGGCGGCTGAGACCTTAAGTGAACTTGACATCGAAATTGCGGTTCCACTGATTCAAGCCCTGCCGGAAGAGCTGATCGGGGCAATTTTCAAGGAGATGTCGGATGATGACCGGGCCGAAATCATCGGTCAACTACCGGATGAATTTGCCCGCCAGATTCTCGACCAGCTCGGCGCCGTCGAGTCTCAGGATGTCGAAACCCTCCTGAGCTACCCGGAAGACAGCGCCGGACGCATCATGACAACTGAGTTTTTTGCCCTCAGAGATGCAACCACGGCAACTGAAGCCATCGAAATAATTCGCCGCCGAGGAGAAGAAGCGGAAACTGTTTTCTATATCTATGTCACTGACCCCCTCGGCCGTTTGACCGGTATTGTCTCCCTGCGCAAACTGATTCTCACGCAACCGGACACCCAGTTAAAAGATATTATGAGCACGAATGTCGTCAAAGTCGACATTCATACCGATCAGGAACTGGTTGCCCAACAAGTTGAACGCTACAATATTTTGGCGATTCCGGTGGTTGATGACGCTGACATTCTCGTCGGTATCATTACCGTTGACGATATTATCGACGTCATCCGCGAGGAAGCCACGGAAGATATCTTCCGTATGGCGGGTACCGATTCGATGGAAATTGTTTACGCCGATAACATCTGGAAAATCGCCCGCATCCGCCTTCCCTGGCTCCTAATTACCTTGCTCGGCGGCATCGCTACCGGTTACTTCATGTGGGTCTTCAAAGTAACTCTGGAAACGACCTTGGCTCTGGTCACCTTTATTCCGGTCATTACCGGTATGGGAGGCAATGTCGGCACTCAATCTTCTCTCATAATTGTTCGCGGCCTGGCTACCGGTCGGGTGACCATGGACACTATCTCCCGAGTCATCTGGCGGGAAGCCCGAATCGGTATTCTGATGGGCATCATCTGCGGCCTGATGGTCGGCATTATTGCCCTTTTGTGGCATCAGGAACCTATGGTCGGAGCGGTTGTCGCCGTCGCCATGTCAGCCTCAATGACGGTTGCGGCGACAATGGGAGCTTTCGCGCCAACCTTCTTCCATAAACTCGATATCGATCCGGCCATCGCCTCAGGCCCTTTCGTGACCACCAGTAATGATATTATCGGCATCCTCATCTATATGGGCACTGCCACACTTTTTCTAAAATATTTTTTTTGATGGCTAAGTAAAAAGTTCCGATATCCCGCGTCGTATTGATTTTTCAGACACTCGACATACTACTTGTATGGTCTCGCGCCTGAAAAACCACTACTCCTTGTATATCGAAATTTTTACTTAGCCATCCCGTGATTTTTTGCGAGTTCATCTTTTTAGGGCCTTACAGAACATTTACTTGCGGGTTCCCCGCATTAGTGACAATAAATGCCTCGTGTCAAAGATCATGCTTTTATAATCAACAAGACCGAATATGGTGAAAGTGACCTGATCATCACCCTGTTCACGGCCGCTCGCGGCAAGATCAACACTATCGGTAAAGGAGCAAAACGTAGCCGCCGCCGGTTCCCGGGATCTCTGGAGCTTTTTTCTCTGGTTGCTTTCAATGGCTTCATCAAACACCCTCTGGCTCTGACCAGGATGGATGAATGTCAACTTATTGAGCCCTTTACCGCCATTCAAGAAGAGTTGCGCAGCTATTTTTGCGGCTGCTATTTCTTAGAAATAATCAACCGTTGCTGTGCTGAACGCCAAGCCAACAAAGAACTCTTCAACCTGCTCAATGACCTTTTTACGTTTCTCGCGACGGTTCCACACAACCGCAATTTCAACTGCCGGATTCGACTTTTCGAACTCCAGATTATTACATTGCTGGGTTTCAAACCCCAACTTTCGTCCTGCCTTGACTGCGGCAGAGAACTTGACGCGGACAAATACTTTAACTTTTCGCCCCAAACCGGCGGCCTCGTCTGCAAAAATTGCCACCCCCGGCATCCGGCATCCTTTAGTGTCAGCCGAGGCACAATCAACATGCTTAATCAAGCTCACCGGCTTGACAATGAGCTCCGTAACAAGTTAAACTTTACCCCTCAGGTCGAACGTGAAAGTGCCCGCCTCTGCCGCGCCCTCTTACGCTGGCACAGCGGCTATAACTTCAAAAGCCTGAAAATCATGGAACGTTATGCCGAAAATGATCTGCTAATTGCTAAACCTGAGGCAGATATGACGATGGATAAAAATTGGAATCGGAATCAAGGCTGTTGACGTGTACCCACTATTAAAGTTACAACAAATAGCGACGAACATCGCTTCGCTCTCCATAACCGGGGACAGAACTAAAGGTCTGTCCCCGCACCGAGACAGTTTGAAGCGAGACCTGAATAGTCACATAAATCTAATCACGGAGTTAAACAATGAATTTTCAAGATGTTATTCTTAATCTGGAGCGCTTCTGGGCTGATCATGGCTGTATTATCCAGCAACCCTACGATCTCGAAGTCGGAGCCGGAACCTTCAATCCGGCGACCTTTTTACGAGCTTTAGGACCGGAACCCTACAATGTCGCCTATGTCGAACCTTCACGCAGGCCAAGCGACGGTCGTTACGGCGAAAATCCCAATCGCCTGCAACACTACTATCAATACCAAGTCATTCTTAAACCTTCACCTCTGGAGATTCAGGGTCTCTACCTTGACAGCTTAAAATCTCTAGGTATCGACCCCTTAGATCACGATGTTCGTTTTGTTGAAGATGACTGGGAATCACCAACCCTGGGAGCTTGGGGCTTAGGCTGGGAGGTCTGGCTCGACGGCATGGAGATTACTCAATTCACCTATTTCCAACAGGTCGGCGGTTTTGACCTGAAACCGATTTCGGGTGAAATAACCTACGGCATTGAGAGAATCGCCATGTATCTACAGGGGGTCGACAACGTCTACGATCTCAAGTGGAACGATAAGTTTCTCTATGGCGACGTCCATCACCAGAGTGAAGTCGAATGGTCAAGATACAACTTTGAAGAGGCCGATGTCGAGATGCTGCTTAACCTTTTCAACATGCATGAAAAAGAGGGCATCCGCCTAGCTGAAAAAGATTTCGTCCTCCCGCTTTATGACTGTTGCCTGAAATGCTCCCACGTCTTCAATTTGCTCGATGCCCGGGGCGCAATCTCGGTCACCGAACGAACCAACTATATTGGTCGCGTGCGTAACCTGGCAAAGCTCTCGGCGACAAACTATCTCAAACAGAGGGAAGAGATGGGCTTTCCCCTACTTAAACGGGGGTAACAACAAATTATTAACGCGGCACAAAGAAGAAGAGTCGGCCGGGTTGCTTCATGACACCGGCAGTCAGTTCGGCTGGCTCATCCTCACCGCAGTAGAGATCGACCCGGTACGGCCCCTTGATTGCGCCGCCGGTATCTTGATTTAAAACCAAACGGCTGCAAGAACGCCAACCGGTAAGTTCTCCAGATAAAGAAAATATCGGCAACTCAGTCATAATTAAGGCCAAGGCCCCGCTGGGAAAAAGTTTACGATCAGTTGCAATTGACCGCCCGCTGGTAATCGGCACACCATAACATCCCAACGCTTGAGGAGTCGGCAATTCACGAAAAAACACATAACTTGGATTAACCCTGAAAATCTCCTTAATCCGTTCAGGGTTCTCCTTGATCCAGGCCCGAATTGAGGGCATCGAAACCTCTTCACGCTTCATCAAACCCTGACGAATGAGCCACCCGCCGATACTGCGATAAGGATGCCCATTGGCCGCCGCATAACCAACCATCATAGTTTGTCCGTCAGCTAAACGAACCAGCCCCGAACCCTGGATCTGAAGGAAGAAACGATCGATCTCATCATCAACCCAAATCAGTTCAAGGTTTTGCCCGCACAATTTCCCCTCACAATCAATTTCGGCCCGGGTATGGTAAGGCACCACCTTGCCGCTTTTAATTAAACGGCCCCGCACACTTGGGAAACGCAACTCTTCAAGACGCGGCCCAAAAGGTAGTTTAGCCAGCCACGGCCATAATTTACGCACCCACCGATGCAAGTTGAACTTTCCTAAATCAACAGCGACCAGATCAGCCGGTTTTTTATAAAGAGGGTAGCGATAATTTCCATCCGGCTGCCGGGAGCCCCGCAAAGTCGGCACATAATAGCCGGTAAAAAGCACCGGATGCTCTTTTTTCCGCCAAGGCAATCGACTGCGCGAAACCGACTCCAGAAGTTTGAACTTTTTTTTCAGAAAGAGTACAATCTCTTGCTCACTGGGTTTTTGTTTTATAAAATCTACCAATTCAACCTGAGCTACAAGCACTTGATCGACACTCAAAACCTGAGAACCATATGTAAACGTTCTTTTTCCGGGCAACTTATTCAAATAGACAAGATTGCATTCTAGAGCTAAGCACAAAGATTGTAAATCAAGGTCATCCTCCAAAAGCGGCCAACGATCTTTCGGAACAACCCGCAAGACATCTTCAACCCTTGTTGGAACAGAGGCTTTAAGATAAACAACAAATGCAACTAATGAAAAAAGAAGTAGACATAGAACCATCAAAACTGCATAACGTCGCTGAATTCTCATTACCAACCCATTATTTAACAAAATCAAAAACTGTCGCCGCAGTTAGAATCGAAACCGTAATTCGCACTTTTAACGCGGCCGGAACCGGCTACCGGGGCGGTGAGTAGCCTTACTGACAACGCCCCGGACACATCGAATGAGTCAAAGAAAGAAGCTTTGAGCGGTTATCACAAGGTTAGGTTATCGGGGGGGGGGGTGGGAGATATTGGGGTATTGGGGACATCCACCAATTTTCACGATGATTATTTAGCTTCCTTACGAGGCCGACCCGGCAGGCCTCGATCAAACGATCTTTTTAATTTGCTTTCAAGCCCTTTAATAAATGACTCCGTTCCAATTGGCCTTCCTCCTGACTCTTCTCTCCGTATTCTGGATAAATCGTCATCTTCATCTTTATTCTGCAGATAATCACGCCAGTTATCTATCAGATCCTGTAAAGTCTGGTCATTTCTTATCAGCGGATCAACCCTTCGCTCCCCAATATGGTATAGTGCACTTGAATATTTATATGTCCAAGACACTCTAACTATTTTTGCTCTTACAGGATTTCGCTCGACATATCTTACAGCGGCCAATAAATAAGTCTCATCAAGAGGACTTGAACTAAACCTTCCCTGCCATAAATGACCTTTCCATTTCTCTCTGAAATTGATCATTCTCGTATAGCGAACATGAGCATCAGAAAAACACCGTGCAAGTGAGTTTTCTTTTGCCGGAACAGCGATAAAATGGACATGATTTGACATTATGCACCATGACCAAATATCGACACCATGCTTTTCGCAGGCTCTTCTGATAAGCTCTATATAGTCGTCTTTATCTGAATCACTGAAAAAAACATCCTGGCGCCGGTTACCGCGCTGAACTATATGATGAGGTACGCCCGGGGCGACTATTCTTGCTAATCTTGCCATAATTAT
>JAYEMC010000379.1:0-10157 GCA_034717935.1 Pseudomonadota bacterium
TATTCGGCTTTGATTTCAAACTGTCTCGATGTGGGGACAGAATTTAATTCTGTCCCCGTGCGAAGCAGGGCGAAGCGACGTTCGACTCCATTTGCTGTAACTTTATGGTGGTTAGCCGAATATTTACTTTCTGACTTGTTGTAACAGCTTGATTTTACAACTTTATTAGTATTTATTCGGAGCCTGAATTTACTTTGCCTTTCCTTGCGTCTTGGCGTCTCTGCGAGAAAACGCTTTTTATCTCTCACAAAGACGCCAAGACGCAGAGAAAAACCACAATGCAAACAGCATTTGTGTTTATTTTACATTAAATATCAACTACTTAATTGAAGTCAGAAAGTTAAGTTATTTACCTCCAAAGCGGCCACCACTGCGACCGAAACCGCTGCTTCGGCGCACTGACGGCCGGGATGGGCGGGAGGTTGATCTCCGGCCAAAAGCGCTTTTGCTCATCTGTTTAGAGGGGTTGCGTTTCTGGAAACTTTTTTGTGAGGAGGTTGGTCTCTTCAGTGGCGTCTTGATCCCTTTAGCCGCACTTTTGCCGGCATTGGGTGAGGTGGCTTTACCCTTCATCGCACTGCTGGAGGTTTTCTTTAGGTCTCTTTGACCGGCGGTACGCTGCCGATAGTTGTTTTGGGAAACCGTATTGTAGGATCGGTAATTTCCCGGATAGTGGCCGTAGCCATAAGGTGACATGTAGAAGGGATGGGGCCGAAAAAGCCAGTACATGAAAAGCATGTCGGTCATGCCGAAACTACTGCGATAGTAGTGGTTCTGGCCGTAGATCTGTTCATTACCCTTGACTTCGACACTTGCCTGGTCGTTGCCGCTTTTTTCTATATCAATGGTTGCTACTTCCTGGGTCTCTCCGGCCACCGGTTCAACCGTCAGCGAGAAGCCTTTGTTTTGCTCATTGCCATATTCGGTAACTTTAATATAGTCAACCTTGCCGTCTTCATTGAGGTCGAGGTTATTAATCCCGGTTTTAGGATTGTTGAGCAGACGCTCCAACTCGGATGCATTCTCGGCTTTTTTCAGGAGTGAGCCGATTGTCGCCAAATCAAGGCCGTCGCCGCCGTAGACCATGGTTTGCACGTTGACATTATAGTTCTTCTCACTTTTCCCTGAAGGCCAGAAGAATGAGAGAAGAATGATGATAAAAAAAACTCCCGCCAGAACCTTAAAAATTTTTTCATTCATGTTGAGATCCTCATTTAGTTAGTGCCTGACCGAAAACCTGACAATTTTCTTGAGTGCAAGGCAGGCGCAAATTTTAACCGCAGGCATACACTTAGTATTCCGAGGATTAAAATTTGAGCCTAACGCCGCAATCGAAGAAATTGTCGGTTTTCGGTCGCGCACTAGTTAGTAACCGGTTTGCCATCCTTCTAGATAATACGTGAAAATTTTATGATTAACAAGGGTATTTATTTCATTTTCTTTGGTATTGAGCTGGTTTTTGCCGAAATTGAGTGAGGCGTGGATAAGTTCCGGGGTTAGATAGCGGGTCGGAACTGCCAGGGTTGTTACCTGCCCAAGTCTGTTTTTGAGGCCTTTTTCCGACCATCTCTTCTGGTGGCCGCCAATCCACCAGCCCCACTCGCCAAAAGAGGGGATGTTATCGTGGTAAGGAATTACCGTAAGTTCGGCCGCCGTCATACTGCGGCCGATACAGAGAAAGGCCTCCTTGGCGTGGTAGGGAGAGGTTGCTTGCTGAACAAAGATGCCGTCGATGGCCAGGCGGTCGGCCAGGCGGCGATAGAAGGTGCGGGAGTAGAGTTTGGCCAGCTCTTCGTTGTTAGGGTCGGGAAAGTCGACAATGATGATATCAAATTTTCCGGCCAGCTTCTCTAGGAGTGAAGCCGCGTCAAGATGAACCAGAGTGACTATGGCGACCTCTTCGGGTCGGCCGCCATAACGTTGGTGTTGATTTTGGATGCGAATTATTTCAGCTTGTTTTTGCGGAACCAAAGCGTTATTTTGCAAGATGCTGACGCGGGCATCATTAAGACTGTTCCGGTTAAGTTTGATGAAGTTTAAGTGGTAGCGGGCCAGGCCGGTCATTTCCGGGTCGAGGTCGCACAGTACCAGCTCTTTTACTTTATGGTATTTAAGCACTTCCCTGGCGGCCAAGCCATCTCCGCCGCCGAGGATGAGAATCCGGCGCGGATTTGGGACAAGAGTGAAAGCGGGATGAACCAGGTTTTCGTGGTAGATATGTTCATCCGCGCTATTAAACTGCAGACTGCCATTGATGTAGCAGGAGACTTCGTTGGCTTTTGATTGGGTTAGGACAATGTGTTGGAAGCGGGTGGTTTGACTTAAGATAACCCGGTCGCGATAGAGATATTGTTCGGCATTTGAGGTCCAGTTGCGGGCCTGGAAAAGACCACTGGTCAAAATTAGAATTGTCGTTAGAAGGGCCGCCCAGAGGCGGCCGCTAAAAGTAACTTGGGAACGAAAATAGAGCAACAGGATGGTTGCGGCGGCCAGATTTAAAAGACCCAGAATAAAGGCGGTTTCGATCAGCGTGAAAAAACGGGGTAGGAGAAAAACCCAGATTAAGGCGCCCGCTAAGGCGCCGACGTAGTCCATTTTCAGAACCTTGCCGAGATTAACTTCGAGCTGGCTGATGTAGACCGAGTTAAGACGGGCGATCAGGGGCAGTTCAAAGCCTAAGAGGAGACCGATACTGCAGATGAAGGTATATTGTACTATTATATAGTAATTAGGAGCTATGCCGTAGGTGAAAAGCAAGGCCAAAGGCCCGCAGCCTCCGAGCAGGCCCAGTAAAATTTCGGCCCCGATGAACTTGTCGAGCAAACCCTTGTCTTTCAGGCGTTTCTGCAGGTCGGCGCCAATGCCCATACAGAACATCATGGCACCGATCACCAGAGCCCACTGGCGGGCGGAATTTCCGAGCAGATCTGCGGCGACTCGACTCAACGTATATTCATAGGCGAGGCCGCAACCTCCCATGATAAAGGTTGCCAGGTAGAGAATGAAGGAGGCGGTAATAGTCATGTCTGTCGGCTAACCGAAGTTAGCCGGGAAGTCAAGTAAAATTGAAGGACTTTTTTCAGGGATTTTGATCCGAATTGTCTATATCTCTAAATACTTCTTGAAGTTTATAGGTGAAATTGTGTATGTGTAATTTCGAAAGGTTCAAATCTCTTTGGGGCTGAATCTCTATTTAAATATGACTATATTACGTTTCGTAATCTTTTTTCTCTGTTTTTTATTGGTTGGTTTAAGCTCCGTCTCAGCTATAGTCGAGTTGCCTCCAACTGATTCCGGGGCTCGTGAATACCGTATTTTTATGGTCAACAGCTATCATCCGGAATATTTCTGGAGTGCCAGGCAGGGTCAGGGGATCAAGGATGCTTTGTCGGGTTTAAATGTGGTCAGTCAAGAATATTTTATGGATAGCAAACGGCATCCGGAGGCGGAGTGGCTGGTTCAGCAGAAAGAGATCTGTTTGGCTGAGATCGCCAAATTTAAGCCGGATCTGATTTTGACCGGTGATGATAATGCGACTAAGACAATCGCTACCCATTTTCTCGGTCAGTCGTTGCCAGTCGTTTTTTATGGGATCAATGCCGAACCGGAAATCTATGGACTCGTTGCCGAGGGTCGGCGTCAGGTTCCCGGGGGCAATGTTACGGGCGTTCTTGAACGCCACCATTTTAACCTGGCCATCTATAAGTTGGAGACGCTTTGCAATGTTAATAATATTCCCCTTACAAAGCTGTACCTTTTGACCGACGACTGCTATACGTCAATCAAGGTGTTTGAATTATTACGTTTAGAGCAATGGGATTTTGAGATTGAGAGGGTGTTTTTGCCCCCGATTTCCAGTTTTGCGCAGTATCAGAGCCGGATCGAGCAGGTCAACCATCTTGGCAATGCTATATTTATCTATAATTTGCAGACTATCAGGGGCGCCGATGGCAGCTATGTTGATTATAGGGATATTCTGGCTTGGACGCGACTTCGGTTAAAGATTCCTTCAGTAACTTTTCATCAAAAATATATCGAGGAGGGGCTGATGTTTGGTTTGCCGGTAAGCGGTTATAACCAGGCCTTTTACGCGGGTTTAAAGGCGAAGGAGATTTTACTTGGCCTGCCGGCGGGCGAGATCCCGATTGAGGCTCCACCCCAGGGTGTTGTCTCTATGAACACGGCGACAGCCCGGCGTTTGGGTCTCAAGATACCATTAGGTCTGATTTTGGGCGCTGAAATTTTTGAATAGTAACTTTGGCAAAAAATACAGAAGAAGTTTGATGGAAAATAGAACCTATATTAAATTTATATTAGTGGTTTTGACAACGCTGATACTTTTTTCCGTCGGGGGATATTTTTTTTATGACCATGCCAGCCGTTATTTTACTGAGAAAGTTGAGCGTGAACAGGAGATGGTGGCTGACCGGATTACTGAAAATCTTCAGGCCTATCTTCAGAGGGTGCGGCAGACGGTCGATTCGGTACTCGACTTTACCCCGCGTCAGGTTGGCAGTGTAAAAGAGTTTACTGCGCATCGCTTTAAACTGTTATGGAAGATCTATCCGGAAATTTTTCATCTGGCTTTCTTGGCTGCTGACGGGGAGGTCTATTATACCGGTGAAGATGGTGATTTTATGCCTCTAGGACTACCTTTGCGGGAAGTTTACGAGTGGCAATATTTTGATGACTCTCTTTGGGATGAAATTGATGATGATGAACTGCATCAGCAACTTTCCGTCCTGATGCACTATGTGCCGGAATTGGGTAAGGTAATGCCGGTGCCGATTATCATCTTTGCAAAAAGGGTTGTTATTGATGGTGAATATGTTGGTCTGATGCTGGTTCCTTATCAATTCGATTTTATGATTAGTACTTATTGTCAGGGTCTGGTCGTTGAAGAACGCCGCGAGATTGTGGTGGCCAATAATCGTGGCCGAGTGGTTTTTTCCTCTTTACCGGGGCTTCTGTTGCGGGATTTTTATCCGACTTATGGTCTCTCGCCTGATCTTTTCCTTGAGAAAAGTGAACAATTGTCATCGTTGGTTAAAGAGGAGTTACCTTTGGTTTTGGCCGCATTGGCCAATCGAAACCCTTTTTCAGCAACCCTGAAAATTTCTTCGGGTGGTCGGTGCAATAATTTTTTAGCGACGTTTCAGGCTATGGAGATGGTAACTTCCGGATGGACGGTGATGGTTGCCACTCCTCGAGAAAAAGCTGATGAACTGGCTTGGCGGCTACTGCTTCCGGTAATTTTATCGTGTGCATTGTTGCTTTTGTTAATTGTCCTCTTCTCATTTTTTATGTTTCGGCGCCTTGATCTTTTTGCCCAGGAGAATGCTATCTTTAAAGCGGGTTTGGCTTCGAGTTCGGATGGGGTGGTTGTGCTTGATGCACAAGCTCGTTATCTGTTTGTTAATCGAGCTTATAGCAAACTTACCGGGGAGTTGTCATCGGATAAGCTGGGTACTCTATTTCAGGGTGGTAGTGAAGAGGGAGGTTCATCCGGGCGGTTGCCGCAAGATATTTTTACGATTCTCAGCGAGCGTGGCAGCTGGCAAGATGTAGTCTCTTATCGGAACGTCGGTGAAAAAGCGAACGTCGAAGTCAGCCAGAATTTTTCCGAGATCTATCGGGCCGGTCGCCGGGTTGGCTATATCAGTAACCTTCATGATATCAGTGAAGAGCGGCGTCTGAAACGGGAAGTTGAAGTTTACAGTGAGTTTCTCCATAAAGAGGTAGCTCGGCAAACCGAGGTGATCCTGCAATCTCAGAAAATGGAGACAGTTGGTATTCTTGCGGCCGGTTTTGCCCATGATTTTAATAATTTGCTCGCCAGTATGCATGGCAATATTGAGTTGTTGGAGATGATATTACAATCATCACCGCAAAAAGCCGGTCGTTATATCGGCAAAATAAAGCAAATTTCGACGCAGGCGGCTGAGCTGACCCGGCAGATACTGCTCTTTTCTCGTCGCGATAAAGGGGTTACCGAGATCGTGACCGTCGCCGAACTGGTTGAGTCGGTTATGGTTCTCGTGCCGCCCGCTCTACCTGCACAAATATCCTTTGATTGTCTTGAGGATAGTTGTGATCTCAAACTTGATGTTGATAAGGCCGCAATTGTCCAATCATTGTTAAATCTGGTTTTGAATGCGGGCGAGGCTTTTGCCGAAGATCAGGAAGGTGCCCGGATAAAGATTGTTGCTAAGGCAAAATTTGTCGATCGTTATCTGGCCGAGCGTCTTAAACTTATTTCCGGTAACTGGTACTGTGAAATTGCCGTGTCGGATAACGGTGTCGGTATAGCTCCGGCGATGATGGGTAAAATTTTTGATCCTTTTTTCAGTACCAAAGAGTGGACAAATCAGAAAGGTACGGGGTTGGGACTGGCGATTGCCTACCGAACTATAGCTAACCATGATGGTATAATTACGGTTACTTCAGAGCCGGGTGTTGGAAGTTCATTTGTGATCTCTTTGCCGGTTGCCGGTAATGTTGACAAATGTTTGCCGCCTAAGCCGGAGTGGGAAGCTGTACATGATCTCAAAGATCGGAAGATTTTGGTGATTGAAGATGAGGAGCTTTTACGCGAAAGTCTTAAGGTTGTGCTTGAGTTGTATGGGGCTCAGGTGGAGACGGCAGCCCATGGCAAAGAGGCGCTGGAGATCCTGAAAACTGTTTCTGTTGAGTTAATCGTGCTTGATCTGGTGATGTCGGTGATGGGTGGGGAAGAGTTTTTGTCCGAGATGGAGGTGCGTAAAATCAAGATTCCGGTTTTGATTATGACCGGTACCATTAATGAAGGTTTTCGTGTCAGTAAACATTTCCCCGTAGTAATGGAAGTGTTGGAGAAACCTTTTCCCCAAAAACAGCTCCTCCAGCTCTGTTCTCAGTTGCTGTCATGACATTAAAATATCAATTGCCTCAATGACCTCTGCTGCTGGTAATTCATCCATGCAGGATCGGGTCTGGTTCGGGCATTGTCGGCTGCCGTGGCGGGCGCAGGGGCGGCAGTCGAGACCTTTTTTTTCAACGATAACAGCCCGGTTTTGCCAGGGGCCGAAACCGAATTCAGGAATCGTGGCGCAAAAGATTGCTACCGTTGGAATTTTACCGGCTGAGGCCATGTGCAGGGCCATGCTGTCGTTGCAAATCATGAGGCGAGCGTGTTTGGTCAAATAGAGTGCCGTATCGAGATCGCCACGGCCCGCAAGGTTGATAACTTTGAGGGAGCCGGCAACCTCTTGACAAACTTCGACCTCTTCGCCGCTCCCCATTAAAACTACAGGCCAGCTTTTTTTTGTCAAATATTCGGCTACCTGATGGTAGCCGGCGGTCGACCATCTTTTGGTCTCCCAGGCACTGCCGGGTACCATCAGGATATAGCTGCCCGGAGCCGGCAGTTCTGCTTGCAGAGCTGGTGCAAGCTCTTTTTTTTCTGGGGCAAAAAGGCGGAGTTGGTCGGGTAACTCCGTTTTTTGGGAACCCTGATTAAGTAGAGCTAGGTTACGTCTGACATCATGTAAATCTGTGGGTCTGGTTCTGGTCTCGCTATAGAGAAAGGCCAGTTTCGCACTTTTGAAACCTACTCTTAAAGGGATTCGGCTTAAAGCCAGGATCAGGCTGGTTCGGGCGGAACGATGCAGAGAGTATGCCATCGCAAAATTTAGTTTGCGTAACTGGTTTGCCTGCCGCAAAAGGCCTTTGATACCACTTTCAGAGCCTCGCTTGGCAAAAGGTATAACCCCCGCAAGCAGAGGATCACGTTTGACCAGGGTCGCTGCCGGCGGGGTCGTCATCATCCAGAGTTCCGCCTCGGGATAGAGTTTTTTTAAGCCCGCAATCAGTGGTGTTGAAAGGATGGTATCGCCTAAGAAGCTGGTTTGCACAAGGAGTATTTTCATCGCGGTCCCCGACGTTTGAATTCGCGATAAAAAGCTTGGGCGCGTTTTTCAACCTGATCCCATAGTTGCTTTTTTCGCTTAAGGGATTCGCGCCAAGGGTTTTGGCTATAGGTGGCGATAAAGCGTAAGCGATCCCTGCTCGTCAAACCAATCTCAAAACTTGAAAAATGCAATGCTGCAAGATCTTTAACCTGCCAGCGCTGAGGCAGTTTTTTTCTTTGGCGGACACGGTGGAGGTCGATTAGGTGCAAGGTCAGGTTTTTGGGGTTTGGGGTTTTGCCGGCTTCAAGCTCGAGCAGGAAATGGCAGATGTAGAGATCGCAGTGGTTAAGGCCTAAACGGTGCATCGTTCCTGTTATCTCCGCTACCCGTCGGATAAGGGCTCGCTTCAGGGTTGGTGATGGAGGTTTTGCGGGCCAGTTGCGGCAGTAATCTTCGAGACTTTCGGTGTTTATTAAATCCTTAGTGATAATGAAGGATTGTTTGTTGACCGGATTTTTTCCCCGGCGACCGTAAGCCACCAGTGGAGTTGTCGGGATTTTCAGTTCTTCAAGAAATTTTATGGCCTGCCACTCATTTTCGGCCCCGCTGACCGGCCATTTGAAGCGTAACAGACTTCTTAAAAAACGCCGCCAGCCAAGTCCATAGTGGAGTTTGGCGAAGTAACTTTGACCAGCATGCGTAAATTGCAGAGTGCGGCGTCCATCCTTATGGCGATAGATGATACCATCAAGGGCGAAAATCTTTGTAAAAGGGTCACTTTTAAGCCATCCTCGTCGCCAGGTGTCAGGTATTTCAAGGATTTCTGAAGATGTCTGTAGGTTCATTGTCAGCATATATTGATAATTTTAGATTAAAAAAATCCCTTCTAACATAAATCTAAATTACGGGGAAACAAAATATCCACTTATCAGTAAAGCATCTATTGAAATTGCCGTCCCCATATGCTAAGATATACTCTATAAAACTGCTCTGAATAGCATCGAGTAGTCAATTATCTTTTAACTATGTGATCTTTTATACAATATTTTAGGTTGACTAATGACTGAAGAGATTAGAGTACGGTTTGCACCGAGCCCGACTGGTTATCTCCATATTGGTGGAGCGAGAACCGCAATTTTGAACTGGTTGTATGCGCGGCAGAACAATGGAAAATTAATTTTACGGATAGAGGATACTGATATTGAGCGTTCAACCAGCGAGATGACTCAGGGGATTCTCGATGGTCTTGAGTGGCTCGGGATTGAGTGGGACGAAGGTCCTTTTTACCAGACCGATTTTATCAAGGAGCATATAGCTGCGGCTGAGCGGCTGCTGGTTTCAGGTCACGCCTATAAATGTTTTTGTTCTAAAGAGGTACTCGAAGAGAAACGGGAGAAAGCCAAGGCCTTAAAAGAAGATTTTCGTTACGATCGCACCTGTCGCGACTTAAGTGAGGCCCAAGTTGCTGAACTCGAAACTGCCGGGCGTCCTTATGTCATTCGTTTGAAGGTGCCGGAGGGCGATGGCGCGGTGGTTTTCGATGATGCGGTCTATGGGACAATAAGCAAACGTTATCAGGATATTGAGGATTTCGTCATTGTTCGGTCTAACGGTCAGCCTCTCTATCCTCTCTCAAATGTTGTCGATGATGCCCGTGATCGCATCAGTCATGTGATTCGCGGTCAGGATGGCCTCGGCAACACCCCGAAACAGATCTTGATTTACCGGGCGTTAGGTGAAAAAGTACCGGTTTTTGCCCATATGTGTTTGACTCTTGATCCCAAAAGGGCGAAGATTTCGAAACGTAAGCATGGCGAATTAGTTGCTATCCATTTTTATCGGGAACATGGTTTTTTGCCTTGGGCTCTGGTTAATTTTCTCATGCTTCTGGGTTGGTCGACTCCTGAATCGAGAGAGTATTTTTCATATGAAGAACTGCTTGAGGAGTTCTCTTTTAAAGGTATGAATCGGGCTAATTCGGTCTTTAATGTCAACATAAACGATCCTAAATTTATCACCGATCCCAAAGCCGTCAATATGAACGCCCACTATATTAAAACTTTGCCTTTGACCGAGCTTGTGCCCTATGTTCGGGCCGAACTTGAAAAGGCCGGTTTGTGGCGGGGAGCTTATGCGGGTGAAAAACGGGAGTGGTTTTTGGCGACAGTCGACCTTATTCGAGCCCGCTATCACCTGCTGACCGATTTTGCGACCCTCGGTCGGCCCTATTTCAGTGATGATGTTGAGGTCAGTATTGATGATAAACCC
>JAYEMC010000380.1:0-1976 GCA_034717935.1 Pseudomonadota bacterium
GCTCGCGGCGATTGTGCTCAGGATCTATCTCATTAGCCAAATTAATCAAGCGATCAGTTTCGCCGGACATAGCTGAAAGAACGACCACAACCTGGTGACCACTTTTTTTCGTGGCCACCGCCCGCCGAGCCACATTTTTAATCCGTTCAACTGAACCGACTGAGGTTCCACCATATTTTTGTACGACTAATCCCATCTTTTAAACCCGTCTCTCCATTCTTGCCGTTAGTTGTTATTGTAACTGTAAAAAATCTATTGCGGGCACCGTTCTATTTGATTATGGCGATAGTGTCAACTTCAAACCTGATGGTAATAATAAAATATTTAATTACAACTCTTCAATACTTGCACAAAAGTGACCCCTTGTGTTAGAGTACTTATATAGAAAACCATTTTAGGTTCAAGCTTAAAAAGCTGTAACGGAGTCAAATCATGTGTCAATCAAATGCTTACCTGCTTGACCAGGCGGGCGACGAAAAACTTCTAATGGAAGATGTCTCGCTCATCACCCCTCTTGATGAGGGTGGAATTGAGTTAATTGGACTTTTTGGTGATCGACTGACGGTTCAGGGATCTATTAAAGAGATGGATTTGCTTAAACACCGAATAGTTCTGAAGGATGAAGAATAAAAATAGTTACCAACAATCTAGAGAAAAAAGGATAAAAAAATGGCGGACATAGCTATCAGTTTATGTAAAAATCGCAAAACTATTCCAACTACCGACGAGCTTGGTTTCGGGGTTCATTTCAGTGATCATATGCTGGTTATGGATTATAATCTGGAAAAGGGATGGCACGGTACCCGGATTGAGCCCTACGGCCCCATTCAACTCGATCCGTCGATGATGGCTCTCCACTACGGCCAGGCGATATTTGAAGGAATGAAAGCTTTTCGGGCCAACGACGGTAATGTCAACATCTTCCGGGCCCGTGATCATTTTCGCCGTTTTAATGATTCAGCCAGGAGAGTTTGTATTCCTGAAGTTGATGTTGAAGAGCTCTTTGCCGGTTTGGAAAAACTTCTTGAGATTGATAATCAATGGGTGCCTTCTGCCCATGGAACGGCCCTCTATATCCGGCCTTTTATTTTTGCCACCGATGAATTTCTCGGTGTTCGCCCTTCACATAGCTATAAATTGATGATTATTCTCTCGCCGGTCGGGGCCTACTATGCCGAAGGTTTCAACCCAGTAAAAATCATGGTTGAAGATAAATATGTGCGGGCCGTTCGCGGCGGCATCGGCGAAATAAAAACCCCCGGCAACTATGCCGCCAGTTTGCTGGCAGCTGTAAATGCCCAGAAAAAAGGGTTTACCCAGGTACTCTGGCTTGATGCTCACGAATTGAAATGGTTGGAAGAGGTCGGCACCATGAATATCATGGTCAAAATCGACGGTGAGGTCATCACGCCTCCGTTAAACGGCAGCATTCTGCCGGGTATGACCCGAGATTCAACGATTAAGATTCTTAAAAAATGGAATATCACGGTGGTTGAAAAACAGATCAGTATTGACGAAGTCATGCAGGCCGCCGGCAACGGCCATTTACAGGAGATGTTCGGTACCGGAACCGCTGCCGTCATTTCACCGGTGGGCTCCATTCAATACAAAGAGAGCAGCTCAGTCATCAATAATGGTGAGGTTGGTGAACTTTCACAAAAACTTTTTGATGAAATAACCGGGATTCAATACGGTACTCAGCCTGATGTCAATAATTGGATTGATACCGTTAAAGTTTAATTTATGTTGAAAACCGCCGTTGTTAATCTGGGTTGTCCCAAAAATGAAGTTGATGCAGAGAAACTTGTCTACCTTCTTTTAAAGGATAATTTTCAATTGCTGGCTGAGCCGGATGAGGCTGAAGTAATTATTGTTAATACTTGTGCCTTCATTCAGCCGGCGGTTGAGGAAGCGGTCGACACTATTTTGTATCTGGCCGGATTCAAAAAAGAAGGTTATTGCCGTCTTCTGGTGGT
>JAYEMC010000381.1:0-10110 GCA_034717935.1 Pseudomonadota bacterium
CTGCATCAGCGGTCTGAAGCGATATTCAGATACCCACCATAAAGCTATAACAAATAGTGGCAACCGTCGCTTCGCCCTCATAAACGGGGTCAAAGCTGGGGTGCTGACGCACCTTGTACCAGCAATGACCCCAATTCCCGGCAGTTTGGAGCTAAAGCCGAATAGTTTACAAAAATAGCTCCTTGACACTTGACAATCTGAAAAAGTTAATCTATATTAAGATAATAATGATTAATATTATTAAATGTAGATCGAAAAAAGCCTGGTATAATGGAGAGTAGGCGCTGATGCAAAAGATGATTATTGAAATTGACCTTTGCGAGAGATCAACTAAGGCGCGGCAATTTAAGCGTGACCATGGTGAGATGAGCCTGCGGGAATTTCTCGGGATTTTTCCGGCTCGATTTCATGATGATTTAATTTTGGAAAAAGAGACTCTGGATCTCAGCCTAAACGAGATTGTTTTTCAGCCGGTTACGATCCCGGAAAACGGTACTCCGGCTACGGATTATTCTGGAGTTAAGGCCGAAGGTTTAGACAGCACGCTTGATGATCTCTGGCAAGAGGAACAAGGAAATGAACAAAATAAGCCTGTAGAATCAAACTGTTCTGAGACCAAGTGTAGTGAAACAAATGATAGTGAAACAAATTGCAGTACTATGTTCCCCCTAAAACTCAGTGACAACGAAGCCGTGCGCTGTGCCTATCGTGAGGAGATGGATAGTATCTCCGATTATCTGCGCCACGGGCTTTCAGTGCTCGTAACTTGCGATAAAATGCTGACTGAATATCTTTATGAGCTGGTCTGTCATCAAGCCGGAAAAAAACCGGTTCTCGATGCGGCCCAGCCGGAAGAGATGCGCAGCGGGCTTTCGGGTGAACTTGACCGGGCCATGCAGGGCGGTTACAGCAACCTGCCGGTGCTTTTGCGCAACCTTAAAACCGATGAGATTCTGGTCTTGCGCTCCCTTGATTTAGTCGATGAAGGGGCCACGATTGAAACCCTTTATGAACGAACCACGGGCGGAGAGAAACCGCAGCTTTTAGCCTTTCTAGACCCTTCTCTGGAGGTCAAAAAAGTGCTTTCGGATCGTTTTGCCGTCCATATCCAGATCAATGGACTCCCCCGCTATCCGACTTCTGAGAAGTCTGAAAAAAGTGCTCTATCTGAAAAAAATGCGGCAAAAGAGTTCACTGTCAGCCGTCTGCTGACCCAGTTGGAGCGCGATCGTTTTGCCGATTTCGATCCCGAGTCCCTCTTTAAAAACGTCTCCGGCCTTAACGCCCTCCAGTTTCGCAACGCCATGCGTTACGTCGGTGCCAAAATCGCCCCACAGAGCCCCTCTAAAGATATCTATCGGGAAATTCGTGAATTCAAGATCACTTCGGGCAGTGAGGTCGAAATCCCGGATACGACTTTTACCGATATCGGCGGCTACGACCAGATTAAACGCCAGCTTAAACATGCTATCGACTTAATCTCCGGCACCATTCAGGATCTTGATGATGAACAGCGCGGCAAACTGCTGCCGCGCGGCTTTATCTTTCACGGCCCGCCGGGCACCGGCAAGACCCTTTTTGCCAAAGCCGTAGCCAACGAACTGAATGCCACCATCCAGATGATCTCAGGCCCTGAGATCATGGATAAATATGTCGGCCAAAGTGAAAACAACCTGCGCCAGCTCTTTGCCACGGCTCGCCGCAATACCCCGGCCGTCATCTTTTTCGACGAATTTGACAGCATCGCCAGCCAGCGCTCGGTCTATGCCGACGGCGGGGCCCGGGCCAATAACGCCGTCGTCGCCCAACTCTTAACCGAGATGGACGGGTTTCGCCGCGACCAGGCGGTTCTGGTTATCGGCACCAGCAATCGCATCGACATTATTGATGAAGCCCTGCTCCGGCCCTCGCGCCTCAAACCGATCGAAATCGGCCTCCCCGATCTCGAAGCCCGGCGCCAGGTTGCCCGAATCCATGCCCGAAGTTTTGCCGTCGACACTTACTTTAAAAACTTTTTGGCTCAGGAAAAATCATCAAATGAGGGTGATGAAAGCCTCGAACTGCGCTCCCTGATGCACCAGCTCGAACGTGAGGGAGTCGATACCGAGGAGTTCATAACGGCCTTAATCGATCTCGTCGCCATCCATAGTGAAGGTTTTAATAATGACGAGATCCGCGCCATTTTTCAGGAAGCCAGCCTCGAACATCATCTTGAAGGCCGGATCTTAAATCCGCGCTATTTTGGCCGTAAGCTTCAGGCATTAAAGAGGCGCCGTCAAGAACGCCGCCATGTTCATCTATAAAAACAGGTTAACTATTATGCAACAGGAATTACTCAACGCGGTCTCCGATCTTGATGATGTCGCAAGCCTTCTCCAGAACACCTTCGTCGCCAAAGATGAAATCATCGAGATGCTGCTTATCGGCGCTATTGCTCAGGAACATTTACTTCTGGCCGGCCCCCCGGGAACCGGGAAATCGGAGCTCGTCAAACGCTTTGCCCATCTCTGTACGCCGAGAAAATATGAAGATGAGCAGACTGTTCCCTACTTTGAATACCTGCTCACCCGATTCACCGAACCAAATGAGCTTTTCGGGCCGGTCGACATCAAAACCTTTCAGGCCGGGGGCGGCTACCAGAGGATTATCAAGGGGCTGTTACCAACTACCGAGATCGCCTTTCTTGACGAAATTTTCAAGGCCAACAGCGCCATTTTAAATGCTCTTTTGACAATCCTCAATGAGAGAATCTTCTATAACGGCGGCCAACCGGAAGATATCCCGCTGCTCTTTCTGGTCGGGGCCACTAACGAGGTTCCGGAGGATCCGGATCTGGCAGCTCTCTACGATCGTTTTCCGATTCGCTTATGGTCGGATAACGTAGCCGATAACCGTTTTGCCGAACTTATCCAGTGCGGCTGGCAACAGGAACGCCAAAAAATTCGCGATGGCCACCAGATCAGTTTGAGCAATATCACCAACTCCGGCACGTTGCGCCGCCTCCACCAGGCTTTAAACCAGGTTAACCTGGATAACATCAGCCGCAGCTATCACGAAGTCGTGCGCCGGATTCGCTCGGAAGGTATTGAGGTCAGTGATCGCCGGGCTATTAAACTCTTAAAACTGGTCGCGGCAGCCACCCTGCGCCGGGGTTCGTTAAGCGCAGAAGAACAAGATTTTCACATCCTCAGACACGGCTGGAACACTCGGGAACAAGTTCCTCACCTAGAGGCGTTACTGGCCCCCTATCTGGAAAAAAGTTCATCGACAAATCGTTTGCGCAGTCGTCACATCGAAGCCCTGGCCGCCGAGATTAAGGTTCTTGAAAAACAATCCCTTAACCTCAACAATGATATTGATCTCGCTGATTTTCTTCATCAAGCCGAACGCTTACGCCGCGAATTGATGGAACATCCGGAAATAGTTTTATCCGCCCCTCACCTGCAACAACTTGAAGGTTTAATTGACATAACTCTCAATAATTTGGAAAAAAATGTGTAATCCTCGTAAAGTCATGATCCATGTCGCTCAGAGTATTGAAGAGGCCTGGAGAAAAACAATCGTAGAGTCTGCAAGCGCTGATGATGAGGTCAAACAAATCGCCTCGATCTCGGCTAATATTGAACTCGACCGGGAGATGGGAGAAGCAGCTCTTGAGATGCTGGAGAGAGTGCTGGCCGGTGAATTCCCCGACCATGAAGCCTGGTCACGCAATGAAAACGGCGATTTTGTCAAGGATCTTGAAGAGATCACGCTCTGTTACCAGCCCCGTACCCGGCAACTAACAATGACGGCCAACTTAAGCCGCATGGTAAATGCTGAGGCTGAGGCGGCAACCGAAGTCTGTGGGGTGACAACTGGCGAAATTGCCTTTGAGGCCATCGGCCATTACTATGAAGACGGCTGGAAAGACCGAACCGAAGAGCGCGCCCTGAAAGAGGCTCAACAACAGGTTGAGATTCGCCTGGCCCGGGCTCTGCACAAACTTCATGAAGAGCAGCAACATGAAAAAAACGTAAGCAAAAGAGAAAAGTTGCAACAAACGGCCCAAACTCAAGCGTTGCTAAAGCTTGAAGAGAACAAAAAAGAGGTGCGCACAGCTCTGCGGCAACAACTCCAGTCAGAGCTCGCAAACCGCCGCCAGGAAGCCTTTTACACGATCAACCGAGCCGTCGGCGAAGCCTATCGTCAGACGCTATGCAAGCTTGTTTTAGACAACGGCGGCCGCATCATCAGTGATCGCCAAAGCGGCAGCGTTATTGATCTGGAATTAGAGATTTAGAGGAAATGATAAAATGAGCAATAAACGTCCTCCGGTAAAGATAAAATTCAAATACAACATCGAAATCGGAACTATTGAAGAGTTCATCATTGATGATAATGCCGCCGGGGCCAGTGAGGAATATCATGACCGGGTGGCCGAAAAAATCGCGGAACTTTTAGCTAAGAATCCCGAGATCTTCGACGCCGGGCCCCGCCGCCAGGCCGAAGCTCTGGCCGCCGGATTAGCTGAAAAAAAGAACTCTAAGACTGTTAAGAGTACAATTCAATCAAGCAACTGAAGTTAAAGTGAATATCGCTTTGTGATTACTTTAAAGCCACAGCAAATGGTGCGAACATTGGCTTCGCCCCACTTCGAAGGGGACACGGCTCAGCTCGCCACGGGCTTAAAGCCCGGTCTGGAGACATGTCCCCGTATAGAGATGGTTTGAAGTCGGCACGCCAAATAGTTACCAGTTTTTTTACCTATGACCTCTCTCAGCACTATATTAAGTGAACAGGCCGCACAGATTACGCCACAGGGCACACCGGTACACCACAGTGAAAGGGTTTACTGTGTCACTTTTTCACCGGATGGCCGTTATCTGGTTTCAGGTTCGGTCAACCGCCAGGTCAATGTCTGGGAGGTGGGTACGACTAAGCTTTCGGACTACATGAGGGGCCATACCAAGTTTGTCTGGTCTCTCGCCTTTGCCCCTGATGGCAAAACCTTAGCTTCGACCTCCGGTGACGGCACGGTATTTCTCTGGGATATCGAGAAACGCTGCCATTTTCGTATCGAAGAGAGTCACTATGCCATCGTTTTACCGCTCTACGGGGTCGCCTACTCTCCGCAAAATGACTATTTTGCGGCAGGCTGTGCCGACGGCGTTGTCCGCCTCTGGAGCACCACCTCTAAACGCCCGCCCTGGAAACTTAAAGGCCACAAAAGTGAAATCTACAGTGTCGCGTTCTCCCCTGACGGCCGTTTTCTGGCATCAGGAGGCAATGATAGTACAGTTCGGATCTGGAATGTCGCAGATAAATGTGAAGAGGAGATTCTCTCCCGTCCCGGCTGCCGGGTCACCTCAGTCATTTTTTCACCCGACGGCTGCCTGCTCGCTTATGCATCGACCAATACCCATATCTATATTGTCAATCTCGCCGATGGTGAAAGCCGGATTTTAAGCGGCCACCAGGGTCTCGTCTGGAGTATCGATTTTTCCCCCGACAGTCGTTTGCTGATTTCAGGTTCCAATGACCGCAGCGTCCGCCTTTGGGATGTCGAAAGCGGTCAACAAATTCAAATCTTAGAGAGCCATCAAAACGATGTTAACAGCGTCGCCTTCTCCCCCGATGGTCTTCTCGCCGCTTCGGCTTCAGATGACCGGACGGTTAGAGTATGGGATTTAAGCCTGCTCAATGAGCGGCCTGAAACCTATCTTCGTTTGGTGGCTAAGCAGAAAAAAGAGGCGGCTATCGATAAAAATCTCGACATCCCCTCTACGAAATCTCTTGATAATTATCTTGACCCCGAAAAACTCGCCGAAATGATTCCAGCAGAGAGCCTGCCCCAGTCGGTAACCGATCTCTACAGCCAACTTCTAACCCTGGCTCCGAAACTAACTTTTGCTGATTATCGCGGCAGTCAAACCTATAGTTGCGGGGGCTATCATGGCCTGACCCATAAAGGGGGTCTGGATAATCTCGCTTTAAGTGAACATCTCTATCCCGACAACCTTTTGCTCCACCGTATTCTAAACCGTGAAGCGCTCTATTACGGCCGCGAGGGAGAGCGTGAAAAACGTCGTCGGATGACGTTGATCATCACTCAGAGCGGCCTCGAAATGAGCGGCACAACCAACCTTCTGGCTAAAGCTCTGACCCTGGCCGCAATCGCGCGTCTGGGTAATCTCGGCGGCGATCTGCGCCACTCTTTCTTCGGCAGCAGCTGGACGCCGCCGACTGACCCCTTACCCGAAAGCTGCCAAAAACTGCTCTCCCGGCAAGACAACGAAGGTCTCAATCTTAAACAGCCTTTTGCCTTACTCAGAGATCAGTTGCGTATCTGGCAGGAGAGCTACCATCAAATTGAAACTCTCTGGGTTATCGACCGTCATTTTGCGGCTGACCGGAGAAGTTGCAATTTAAAGAAAATCATCCAGGAAATTCATAATTTGAGCCGACATCGAGCCTGGTTTATCAGCCTGAACCCAAACGCTGCGGCCCCACCGTCACCCACAGATCTTTTTCATCAACATCGGCAAATCGTGATGCAAAAAGATAAGATCACAATGCTCTAAAACTTAGGAGTTGCAAAACAATAACGTGAAAAACATAGATCATAATCTTTTAAAAACCGAGCTCTGGCGGCGGGCGGCCCGACATTTTGCACAGGCAGAACTCCACTCCGAGAGTGCTGCCGCCTGGCTCGCAGCCGGGCTTAATGGTAAGGCTGTCAGCGCTTTACTTAAAACCAACGATCGAGCCCAAACAACCGCGCTGCTCATTAAGACGGAACGTTATATAGAGGCTATTGAGCTGGCCCACATTTGGCTTAAAGAGATTAAGCCAGAAACCAAGCGACAATTTGAAGAAGAAATCAGGGCACTTTTGCTTCTCGCCACAGCCCTGCATCTTGACCTGAAACCGGATCAGGCCCTTACGGCCTACGACAGCGCACGTGAAAAACTAAGCCAATTGACAAAAGAGTTACCCCCTTTGACCAACAGCAAAAATTGGGAAGCTCTGGCCGCTTATGGTGCCATGGTTAAACGCCCGGATCTGGTTCGCTTAGGCTATGAAAAAGCTCTGGCCGCCTACGGCCAAACCTTCAACCTGCAAAGGCTGCGCTGTGTCGAGGAGTACCTTGAGAACGTCGCGGATGATTTTTATCTGGTTCAAGAACTGAAAGAGCGCCGGGCTGACTGGCAGCCGCAAAGTAACTTGAAAAGAGAAAGAGAACGCCTCTGGGAGGCTGTCAGTAAGTTCGATGATCATTAAACAGGATGATTTAAGATGACTAAAAACGAGCAAAACACCGAGCAAAACATGACCCTATCCCAACCTGAAATTTTTAAGGTACAACTGCTTAAAGCTCCTCGACAACCATTGTCTGGTGCATACCTGCTCTTTGCCGAAGCACTCTGGCCCCTGATTTCCCGTTATCTACAACGCCAACAGATACGCTTTAAAGTATCCGCCCCCCTGAACCTGCCAAACGAGAAGCAAAAAAGAGTAATCTTTCTCGGCCCGAATCTTGAGGAGAGCAAAAAAACTCTGCCCCGTTTTGTCCTCTCGTATCTTCAGGAGCTGCCCCACTGCCGACTTTTCTACAAGCTCTGTTCGGTAACCGACCCGAATCAGAAAAAAACAGACGAGAGCGCCGGATTTCTAGTTGAATATAGTTTTCAACACCCTCTGCCGGCTCCTGAGATCAGCAATCATTTACAGCCTGAAACCCTCTACTTTATTTTCGGCGACCGCCAACGCCCGGCTCTGATTATTGACCCGACCCCAACCCTGAAAAATGACTGTGACCTGAGTAAACCAGTCGCCCGCATCGAAAAACCACAGCGCTCTCTTGATTCAGCGGCAGGCTCTACTCAGCCATCACTTTTACAAATTGAATTGCGCCTTACTGACGATCCGCACACTCCGGCTCCAACCCAAGCCCTGCACTTTGCCGGCAAAGAGTTAAAATGGCTTGAAACCATTTTACAACACCTGCCCGGCCCTCTGCTCGCCCATCTGCGCTGGGCCGGAGACCATGAACACGGAATTCTTCTTCTACCGGAAGATGAAACAATATCTCTCTTCCCTTTTGCCGAACCGCTTAAAAAAGTAAAAAATAATCTCTTCCTCCCACTCGGACAGAGCTTACGCCCGCAATTGACCAACCCCCAACTAGATAGCGCCCTGGCCCTGATTCCTGAAAAACTTACGTTCCTCACCCGAAACTTACGTCTTGATATTGCGGAAAAAGATTTTCAGCCTCTAGACAAAATAATTTTCGCATCAACTACAGTCTCCACAACCCTGAAATTCTCCGACCCGGATGTTCCCTTTGATTTTGTCTGGCAACATCGCGATTTAAGCGAGGAGAACAAAAAATCGGTGGCTGTCCCCGATAAAAAAGCCGAGGTACCGGCGGCGTTAACTATTACTAAAAGAGAAGATAGCGACATACAAAACCAAGCAAAGCCCCCTACTGAAATCTTGCAGGAGTATGCTCTTCGACTGCGGCGGCAAAACGATTTTCTCGGTGCTGCAACCTGTTTCTCTTTAGCGAAAGAGCCTCTACCCGCAGCGGAATGTTACCGCTTGGCCGCCCTGAATTTAGAATAACAAATGGAATAGCTAATGGAAAAAACCAAACAGAATCTCGACAATGATAACTTAAAGGATCTGATCAGCGAGTTTGATCTGGGTATGGCGGAAAAATCAAACGTTGCCGAGCAGAATCAACCATCACCAAAAGAGAGCCAGGCTCTTTGCCTGCCGCCGCTGCTGGTGAAAGCTTTTCAGAGCGGACTTGAAGAAGAGCTCAAAGATTGCAACTGTGGCTGTGGCGAAGAGCATGACTGCGCTCATGATGCCTCTTCGTCGACTCATTCCGGTTGCGGAGGTTGCAAGCATCATGGCTAAAGAGAAATCTTTCCCGATACCGATAAAGATTGTTGCGAGCCTGCCGGATTTGATCCAACCGGAAGATTACCAAAACTGCACCGAAGAGAAAAAGATTCGCCTGCGCATCTCGATCAATGAAAACGGGGTTGAAATCCTCGGTGACAGCCTCTATGTTGAACCGCTGGAAAAACTACTGGCCTCCAGTGGAGCCACGTTACTGGAACGAAGTTTATGCGGTTAATAAGTGATGACAGCAACCTGATCAACACAATCCTGAGTGGTTTTTTAAGTTTTTTGGCAACCGATCAGGAAGCGGATTTCTTCGCCTTAAACACCCCCCTCCTCGGCCCTGATGGTAAAATTATTCGTAATTTGAGTTCCTCACCTTCAGCTGAGCTGAGACAAGCCTGGCAAAAGCTGATTGATGGTTCATCAATCTATCAACTTTTACTCATTGAACCGGGAAAACATGTAACAATTACCCCCGATTTGATCGCTTTGGCGATAGTTACGTATAATTTATTAAAACTTCTCGCAAACGCGATGCCAGAAGAGGAGGAAAAAGCGCTTCTTGACTACAACCTTCAACTTTGCCAAGCCATAACTCCAGCCGAAAATCCGATTATCGGAATCATTTATGACAGCCTGATTGAGCCCTGCTGTAAGATTCGGCGAAAAATCCCGGTTCAGACAACAGCGGAAAAACTTTTCCTGGCTGCCCTGCTCCAGACAAATCCCCTGAGCGAGCTTAAAAATATAGATCTTTTCCTACCAGCTCCACTCAAAAATCTGGCTGGTAGCTATCTGGTTCAGCAACCGGAAGATAAAGAGAGTCGCGACCAACCCAAATCAGACGCAACCGCTAAAAACAGCTATCAACAGTGGTGGCTTCAGGCTGAAAAAATCATCCTCACCCCGCCATTAAAAAGGCTTTTACGTGATCAATGGTTAACCATACCGGAAAATGGCTTAAGTTGTATGGGACTGGGAATCTTTTTAGAAGAGTTACGACGCCGGGGAAAAGAGCAGTTTCGCACCCCGATACTTGAATTTTTTGAAGCTTACGACTATCTGCAGCGCCACCAAACACAAATAAAGGGCACAGCCGACAGCTATAAAAAACTTATAATCATCCGTCATCTACTAGAATCAAAAAACCTTGAACATAACCGAAAAGGTAATGAGTATTTCCTCAAATTCAGAGCCCTGCTTGAAATTATT